>QHVC01000117.1 GCA_003222205.1 Gemmatimonadota bacterium
CCCTGGTCGCCGACATGGACAAGATGCTTCGTCGCCTGATCGGAGAAGACATCGAACTCCTCACCGTCCTGGCCGATCGGGTCGGCGCGATCAAAGGGGATGGGGGGCAGCTCGAACAGGTCATCATGAACCTCGCGGTGAACGCGCGCGACGCGATGCCCGCGGGCGGCAAGCTGACCATCGAGACGGCGAACGCAGAACTGGATGAGGCCTATGCCCACAGTCACGAGCCGGTCCGTCCCGGGCCCTACGTCATGCTCGCCATGAGCGACACCGGCTCCGGCATGAGCGAGGAGGTCAAAGCGCGGATCTTCGAGCCGTTTTTCACGACGAAGGAAGCGGGCAAGGGGACGGGGCTGGGGCTCGCGACGGTGTACGGCATCGTGAAGCAATCGGGCGGCTACATCTGGGTGTACAGCGAGGTCGGCAAGGGGACAACGTTCAAGGTGTATCTGCCGCGTGTCGAGGGGGTGCCCGAAGCGCGGCCCGCGCGGCCGCGCCCGGTCGAGCCCGCGCGCGGTACCGAGACGGTGCTCCTGGTCGAGGACGAGGACATGGTCCGGGCCCTCGCGCGCACTGCGCTGCTCCGGTACGGCTATCAGGTCCTCGAGGCCGCGAATGGCGGCGAAGCGCTCCTGCAGTGCGAGCGCGGCACCGAGGCGATCGATTTGGTGATCACCGACGTCGTGATGCCGCGGATGAGCGGCCGGGAGCTGGCGGCCCGCCTCAGGAGGCTGCTGCCGAAGATGAAGCTGCTCTACATCTCCGGATACACGGACCACGCCGTGGTCCACCACGGCGAGATCGAGCCGGGCGCGGCGTTTCTTGAAAAGCCGTTCACCCCCGACGCGCTGGCTCGGAAGGTGCGGGCCGTGCTCGACAGGTCGTGACGCTCTTCGCTACGACGGCCCCGCATCGAGCACGCCTCGCACGGCCTGCACCAGCTCGTCGCGCTCAAACGGCTTCCGGAGACTGCCGGCGGCCCCCAACAACACCGCGTCCCGGCGCAGGTCCATCCGGCCCGTCGAGTCCCCTCCGGACATGACAAGCATCTTCACGCCCGGGAACTCTTTGCGCATTCGCCGCACGGTCTCGATGCCGTCCTGACCGGGCATGAAAATGTCCGTGATTACGAGATCGGCGCCCTTGGTCGCGACCAGCGTGAGCCCCACGGCGCCGTCATCCGCCTCCAGCACTTCGTGCCCCAGCGGCTCGAGCACCCGACGGATCGCCTTGCGCACGCTTTCGTCGTCGTCGATCACGATGATCCGCGCCATCATGGCAACATACGCGTCCGGTTGGCCATCGCTACCGTCGACGCCCGCAGGAATCCCGCGAGATCGCGCTGGTAATCGGGGTTCGTGGGATCCACCGCTGGCCAGGCTCGCACGTCGTCGGGCTGGAACAGGCCGCCGATCACGCCCATCACGCCCGTGAGCGGCGTGCGGGTCGGGTTGTCGTAGACCACGACGATCAGGTAGCGGCGGTTCGCCTCGAGGTGCGGGCCGGGACCCCACAGTCCGAGGAGTTCCCGACTGACTCCGCGGACGGTCCCGTCCGCATCGCGGCGCGCGGTGACGCGGGCCAGGATCTCTCCCGTCTGCGCGTCCTCCACGCGGATCGACGCGCCGTAGTCGTGCAGGTGGCCGCTCAAGACCAGCAGATGGCCGCTCACCGGTACGGTGAACTCGGCCACCCGGGTCGAGCCGCCCGGCGGCACGTCGTAGCGATTCGCTCCGCCCTCGCCGGGATGAAAGTCCACGTCCGCCCAGAACGGCAGCACCGGGGCGGGCCGCGGCTGGAGATTGCCCGGCAGCCACGTGATCGTGAGCCTCAGGTACACGGCCTCGAGATCTTGATCGCTGTCGTTGTGCCACATGAAGAAGGCCTGGAGCCGGTGTCCGGCCGGCAGCGGCACGCCGACGGTCGGCGGCAGCCGCACGTCGCCGCTCTCCGCCCCGCCGCCCATCACACGGTGCGCGACGGGATAGACGAGCTCGCGGCGGTCCACGTCGATCACCGCCCAGTGATGCAGCAGCCGGCGCGACAGCTCGCGGCCCGCGCCGTCGACGACACGCAGCTGGAACCCCTGCAACCACGTGTCGGCCGGCCAAGTGACGAGGTCGGAGCGGTCTTCGGCCCACTCGTCCATCATCATCATCATCATGTCGTGGTCGTGCCCCATCGCCGGCAGGCGGAACGGGCCGACGGTGATCGTCACGGCGCGGCCCGCGGGCTCGTACGCTACGCGGGTGCGGGCGGGGGGCAGGGAATCGAATGGCCGGGCGGCGAGCGGTGCCGCCAGCAGCGGCAAGAGCAGGATGTACACGGTGCGGCTCCGGAAGTAGGTCTGGAGCCACGTTGCCGCAGGGGGGTCAAGCCGACATCAAGCCGCCGCCGGATTACTCCTTGGCGCGGTCGATGTACTCGCCGGTGTTGGGATTGACGCGGACCTTCTCGCCGGTCGGAATGAACTCGGGGACGTTGATGGTGACGCCGTTGGAGAGCTTGGCCGGCTTGGTCGAGGAGGTCTTGGTCGCCCCGCGCATCACCGGGGACGTTTCCACGATCTGCAGCGTTAGCTGATTGGGCAGGTCCACGGCGACCGGCTTGCCTTCGTAGAACTCGCCGATGATCACCATGCCGTCGGCCATCCACTGCGCGGCGTCGCCCAGCGCCTCGCCGTCCAACTCGACCTGCTCGTAATTCTCTGTGTTCATGAAATGGAAGCTGCTGCCGCTGCGGTAGAGGAATTGCAGCTCGTGGGTCTCGAGGTGGGCCTCTTCGACCGTATCGCTGGCACGGAAGCGGTGCTCCACGGTGACGCCGCTCTTGAGCTTGCGCAGCTTGGCGTGCACCATCGCCCGCAGATTGCCGGGGGTGTGGTGGTGGAACTCGATGACGCGGCACGGCTCCCCTCCGAAAAGGATGGCCATTCCGCGGCGGATGTTCGTTGCGGCAATCGGCATAGGGGGGAACAATCTAAACGGGCGGCCGTCGCCGCGGCACTCCCGCCCGACGGTGACGGCGGGTAGCTTGTGCGGGTCTTCGGGGAGCCGATGATCGTCGCCCGCTTCGCTCTCGTGCTGGCCCTCGCGCCCCACGCCCAGGTGGCCGACACCGGCCACCGGGCACCGCTCCCGGGCATGCCGCCCGGGCGCGACTCCGCCAACATCTACGCCGCGATTGGCGCCGGGATGCTCGACTCCGTGGCCCGCCGCGCTCTGCCGCTCGTGTACGTGCCGCTCGGTGGCGAAGCGAGCGTGGCGGTGATCGACCCGCACACCTATCGCGTGCTCCGGAAATTCGAGACCGGCGCGCTGCCGCAGCACGTCGTCCCCGCGTACGACCTCCGCACCCTCTGGGTCGCCAACGACCTCGGCAACACGCTCACCCCCATCGACCCCGAGACCGGTCGCGCCGGCAAGGCGGTGCGCGTTGCCGATCCGTACAACCTGTACTTCACGCCGGACGGCGCCTACGCGGTGGTCGTCGCCGAGCGGCTGCAGCGGCTCGACTTCCGCGACCCGCATACGATGGCGTTCCACGACTCGGTGCACGTGGACTGTCCCGGGGTCGATCATCTGGAGTTCACGGCAGAAGGCCGCTACGCGCTCGCCACCTGCGAGTTCTCGGGGAAGCTCGTGAAGCTCGACGTCGAGACGCACCAGGTCGTCGGGTATCTGGTGCTCGACTCCGCGGGGCTGGGCGCCCACGGCGCGCCGCAGGACATCCGATCCGCCCCCGACGGCTCGGTGTTCTTCGTCGCCGACATGCACGCCGACGGCGTGTACGTGGTGGATCCATACGCCTTCCGCACTACGGGTTTCATCCGTACGGGGCCGGGGACTCACGGCATCTACCCAAGCCGGGACGGCCGCTACCTGTACGTGACCAACCGCGGCGCGCACACGTTGCGGGCGCCGCCGCGCGGCCCGGGCAGCGTGTCGGTCCTCGACCCCGTGGCGCGGCAGGTGGTCGCCACTTGGCCGGTGCCCAAGGGCGGCAGCCCCGACATGGGCAACGTAAGTGCCGACGGCACGGAGCTCTGGCTGTCGGGGCGCTTCGACCAGGAGGTCTACGTCTTCGACACGCGTAGCGGCCGGTTGCTGCACCGCATCTCCGTGGGGCGAGGGCCCCACGGGCTCACCGTGTGGCCCCAGCCGGGGCGCTATTCCCTGGGCCATACGGGGAACATGCGCTGAGCCCGGGCCTGTTAGATTATCGCCCGATCTTTTTGAGGAGCCACTCGATGCCGTTCGCCGGACCGCTCGCCGTTCTCGCCGCCCTCGCCGCTCCCCCGCGGGATTCCGTTCCCCAGATGCGGGTGCGGGTGGACTCGTCACGCCACGAAGTCGTGGTCCTCGCGGGCCCGTTTCGCGTGCCGCCGTCGCCGCCCGACATGGACCACATGATGATGATGGACGGGTCCGACCACGACATGGACATGAACATGCCGCTCACCCCGGTCCAGACCTTCGACTGGCCGGTGACGGGGTGGATGCACGGGTTCAAGGTCGAGCTGGTCGACGGCGAGGGCCGGGTGCTGCCGCAACGCCTGATGCACCACCTGATCGCGGTGAACTTCTCGCGCCGCCAGTTCATCTATCCGGCGGTCGAGCGGCTGATGGGCGTGGGGGAAGAGAGCGACCACGACGTCAACATTCCCAAGTCGATCGGCGTACCGCTCACGCCCGGCCAGGAGATCGGCGTGTACGTGATGTGGAACAACCAGACGGGGGCGGAACTGCCCGCCGTCTACTACCAGCTGACGCTGCGGTGGCTGCCCCGAAACCTGCTGCCCCGGCCCATCGACGCGCTGCCGATCTATATGGACACCGACCTGCGCATCGGCGGCAGCAACACCTTCGCCGTGCCGCCCGGGCGGTTCAACAAAGCGTTCGAGTTCACCCCGCCGGTGTCCGGCCACCTGCTCGGCGTGAGCGGTCACCTGCACGATCACGGGGTGCTGGTACGGCTCGAGGATGCCGAGACCGGGAAGGTGCTCGTGACCGTGCCCGCGCGGCGCGACTCCGCCGGCAAAGTCCTGGGCATGCCCCGGCGCCTGCTGGCGGTCCGCGGCGAGGGCATTCGGCTCAAGGCGGGGCATCGCTACCGCGTGGTCGGGGTCTACGACAACACGACCGCCGACACGCTGTTCGGCGTGATGGCGCACATGGTGGGGCTATTCGCGCCGGACGACCTGAAGCGCTGGCCCGCGATCAATCCGGCCGACTCCAGCTACCAGAAGGACATCGCGGACCTGCGCGGCAAAGGTCCGTGAGCCGCATCGCCGGCAAGCTCGCGCTCATCACGGGCGCGAGCTCGGGCATCGGCGCGGCGTGTGCGCGCCGCTTCGCGGCCGAGGGCGCGCACCTCGTGTTGTGGGCCCGTCGCGGCGAGCGGCTCGAGCGGCTCGCCGCGGACTTGGGCGCGCGGCACGGCGTCACCGTGCGGGCGGCGATCGTAGACGTGCGGGATCGCGTCGCGGTCAACCGCGAAGCCGATGCTTTGGTCGGCGCGCGAGCGGTCCCCGACATCCTCCTCAATAACGCCGGCCTGGCGAGTGGCCTCTCGCGGGTGCAGGACGGCGATCCGGTGGATTGGGACCGCATGATCGACACCAACGTGAAGGGGCTGCTCAACGTCTCGCGGGCGTTCCTGCCGCACATGATCGCGCGCGGCCGCGGGCACGTGATCAACCTGGGCAGCACCGCCGGCCACACCGTCTACCCGATGGGCAACGTCTACAACGCGACGAAATTCGGCGTGCGGGCGCTGACCGAGGGGATGAACCTCGACGTCGCCGGCACGCCGATCCGCGTCTCGGCGGTGGACCCCGGGTACGTCGAGACGGAATTCTCCGAGGTGCGCTTCCACGGCGACCGGGACAAGGCCAAGGCGGTGTACGAGGGATTCACGCCGCTCTCGGCGGACGACGTCGCCGATGTGATCGCGTACGTGGTGAATCTGCCCGAGCACGTGAACATCCTCGACGTGATCGTCGTGCCCACGGCGCAGCGCAACATCTATGTGGTGGACCGTCAGCCGAACAGCACGAAGACGTCGTAGAGCGCGTGGGTCCACGCGGTCACCCCGAACCCGCGGGTGAGGTACAGGGCGCTGAAGAATACCCCTGCCAGCAGACGGTAGACGAAGGAATACAGGGCCCAGGGGTCGGCGTAGGGGCCGATATAATGGAAGGCCGAGAAGATGGCGGCCCCGAGCACGACGGCGAATACACCAGCCGGGACCTCCTGCCAGCCGAATAAGCGGCGGCCCACCCACGCCAGCGCGCCGACGAGCAGCACGCGGAACAGCAGCTCCTCGTACAACCCCGCACCGAGCGCCAGCATCAACCGCGTCGATCCCCCGAGCGTTCCCATCTGGCCGATCAGGAGCGGCGTCGCCCGCCCGAGCAGATGGACCGTTGCGGCCGAGACCACCACTCCCGCGAGCAGGGCGAGCGCGGCGGACTCCAGCAGCATCGCCCCGAACAGCTTGGGGTCGACGCGGCCGCGGCGCAAATCGCGCGCTACCAGCCAGACTCCCACGCCGGTCAGGCACGCCAGGAACAGCAGCGGGCCCCGGCTCCCGGCCAGGGCGATGAACGGGCCTTCGAGAATGGCATCGGCACCGCTGCGCAGGCTGCCGTGCGGTCCGACCGGCTGCACCGTCGCCAGGAGCTCATAGAACACAAGGAGCGGCAGGGCGAACAAGAGGCTGTAGCGAGGTTCGCGGGTGATGCGCCAATAGGCACCCATGGCCCCCGAATCTAGCCGCCCTGGCGCTGGAACGTTCGGCGCCTCGCTCGCGTAGGAAGCGCGATGCTCGCGCTCGTCACCGCCGCCGCCGCCGCGCTCGTCCTGCAGACCCCTCACGATTCGGCCACCGCGTACCTCGATCCCGGCGCCCAGGGCCTCGTCGCGCGGGCGCGGGCGAGGCGCCTGCTCGTGGACCGCTCGATCCGCGCTTACGAGGCGACGGCGCGGGAGCGGATCGCCGTCGGCCTGCGCGCGCTGCGGCGGGACCGCATGGTGTATCGCCGCGAGCTGGCGGTGCACATTTCCTGGCGCCGCGACACGGTCGGCGAGATCCGCGTGCTCGGCGCGCGCGAGGCCATCCCGGTGGCCATGCGTCGCGAGCAGATCCCCGAGGACCTCGCGTCCGACGCCCCCGACCTGGCCTTCGATCCCGCGAATGATCAGGTGCGCTACGCCCGCGGGGATTCGGGATCGGCGCGCCATCCCCTCGCCCCCGGGAGCGAGGCCGATTACCGCTTCGCCTCCGGCGACACCACCGACATCACGTTCCCCGACGGGCGGTCGCTGCGCGTCTACGAGCTCAGGATCTTGCCGCGCCGGGCCGACTTCCGCCTGATGTCGGGATCCCTGTGGATCGAGGGAGCAGGGTTCGGCGTTGTGCGGCTCCTGTTCCGGCCGGCCCGGCCGTTCGACATGGCGACCGACGCGGACAGCGGCGATCACGTGCCGGGGTTCCTCAAGCCGATTCGCGCCGAGATCCGCTACGTCACGATCGAATACGCGCAGTGGAGCAAGCGTTGGTGGTTGCCGCGGGAGATGGCCGTGGACGGCGTGGCGACGGTGGCGTTCGCGCAGGTGCCGGTCCGCTTCGAGCGCTTCTACGACGACTACGAGGTGGTCGGCGACAGCGCCCCGCCGCCCGAGCCGGACCCCGCGCCGCGCGACTCGGCGCGCGCCCGCTGCGAGCGGCTCGGCAAGGAGATCCATTGCAGCTGCCGGCGCGGCCGGTGTCGGGCGTTCACGGTCGTGATCCCGCCGGACAGCGCCGCGTTGCTCGCCAGCGCCGACCTGCCGCCACGGCTCATCCTCGGCGAGACCGATTCCCTGGTGACGGAAGGGGAGCTCCGCGAGCTGGGACAACGGCTGGGCGCTCTCCCGGCAACGCCGTGGCGCTTCCGGGTGCCGAGACCGCGCTGGGGGCTGGCGCGTTACAATCGCGTCGAAGGCCTGTCGCTCGGCGCCCGCGTCACGGCCGAGTTGGGGCGGTTGACGGTCGACGCCACCGGGCGGGTCGGGCTCGCGAATCTGGAGCCCGACGCCGACCTGGCGCTGCGGCACGAGTCCGGGACGGCGCAGTGGCGCCTCGCGGGCTACTACCGGCTCGCGGCCGCGGACCCGGGCACGCGGCCGCTCGGCATCGGGAACTCGCTCGCGAGCCTGCTGCTCGGCCGGGACGACGGGGAGTATTTCCGGGCGGGCGGCATCGAGCTGCTCGCCGCGCCGGCCGCGACGCTGGCCCAGAACGTCGAGCTCCGCCTCTATGGCGAACGGCAGCGTGCGGTGAACAAAGAGACTGACTTCAGCCTCCCGCACGCGTTCGACCGCGATCACCGGTTCCGGCCCAACATCACCGC
>QHVC01000006.1 GCA_003222205.1 Gemmatimonadota bacterium
CCCCCGAGACGACCGACATGAGCTGCACGCCCGTGCCGTTGTTGAACTCCCAGTAGTTCATCCACCGGCCCCCGTCCGTCACCGTGGTAAAGGCCGTCCCGGTGGCGGTGCTCCAGTCGCTCTGGAAGATCACGCCGCCAGGGGGCGTCGCGATCACGGTGATGGTGGCGGTGCCGCTCTGGCCCTCGCTCGTAGCGGTGATCGTGGCCGTCCCGACCACCAGGCCGGTGACGAGCCCGCTGCCGCTCACCGTCGCCACGCCGAGCGCACTGCTCGCCCAGGTGACGGTCCGCCCCGTCAGCACGTTGCCCGCCGCGTCCTTGAGGGTGGCCGTGAGCTGCTCGACCGCCCCCACGACGACGTTGGCGCTCGCCGGGCTGATCGTGACCGAGGCCACCGGGGCCGTGCTCGCCGTCGTCGTCCCGCTCGCCAGGTTGGAGAGCGCGCCGAACACCGCGTTCACGTTCAGCGTGCCCCGGAACGCCACGAGCTGGAACTGGTAGGTCACCCCGGACAGCAGGCCGAGCACCGTGCAGCTCCGCGTCGCCCCAATCGCCGTGCCGGCCACCGGCACCGTGCAACTGCCGCGGGCCACGTCGGTCGCCGACGGCCAGGAGAACGTCCCCGCCCCCCAGCGGATGTCATAGCTCGCCGGCAAGCCCGTCCCGTCGGTCACTTCGGTGAAGGAGAGCGTGACCGAACTGTCCGTCACACTCGCCACGGCGAGATTGGACACAGTGCCCGGATTCGTGGCGGTGGCGGTCACCGTAACCGCCCCCGTGCCGCTCCGGCCCTCGCTCGTCGCCGTGATGGTGGCCGAGCCCGCCGCCACTCCCATCACGAGCCCGCTGCCATTCACGGTCGCGACGGCCGTATTGCTGCTCCCCCAGGTCACCACGCGCCCGGAGAGCGGGTTCCCGCTCGCATCCTTGGGCGTCGCCGTGAACTGCAGGGTCAAGCCCGCTGGGACGCTCCCGGAGGCCGGGGCCACCGTCACCGACGCCACCGGCACCGGTGTCACGGTGATGGCCGCCGTGCCGCTCTGGCCTTCGCTCGTCGCGGTAATCGTCGCCGAGCCTGCCGCCACGCCATAGACGAGCCCGCTGCCGTTCACCGTGGCGACGGAGGCATTACTGCTCATCCAGGTCACGACGCGTCCAGAGAGCGGCGTGCCGCTCGCGTCCTTGGGCGTCGCCGTGAACTGCAGGGTCTGGCCTGCCGGGACGCTCCCCGAAGCCGGGGCCACCGTCACCGACGCCACCGGCACGTTGCTCACCGTGAGCACGGCCGTCCCGTTCTTGCCCTCGCTCGTCGCCGTGATGGTGGCCGAGCCCACCGCGACTCCGGTGGCAAGCCCGCTGGCATTCACAGTCGCCACCGCCGTGTTATTGCTCGACCAGGTCACCACGCGGCCCGCAAGCGCGAACCCGTTTGCATCCTTCGGGATCGCGGTAAACTGTGCCACCTGCCCCACCATCACGCTCGCCGTCGCCGGGGTCACCGTCACCGACGCCACCGGCAGTTGGGTCACCGTGATGCCCGCCGTCCCGCTCTGGCCTTCGCTCAGCGCCGTGATCGTCGCCGAGCCCGCCGCCACACCGGTCACTACGCCACTCGCACTCACGGTGGCCGCCGCCGAGTTGCTGCTCGCCCACGTCACCGTCCGCCCGCTCAGCACGTTCCCCGCCGCGTCCTTCGTCGTGGCCGAGAGCGCCACGGTCTGGCCCACCTGCTCGCTCGCCGACACCGGGCTCACGGTCACCGAAGCGACCGCCGCCGACGTCACCGTCACGGCCGCCGTATCGGTCTTGCCGCCCGGATTCCCATGGGCGACGACCTTGACGCTCCCGGTGTCCGGGCCGGCCTTATATCGCCCGTAGTGTTTGCCGCTGCTGGTGCTGGTGTCGCTGATGCTGCCCGAGGTGACGCTCCAAGTCACGGCCACACTCGCCGTGTCGCCTGTGCTTGTGAAGCCGACGACGGTGAAGTCGCTGGTCTGGTTCTGTTGAAGACTCAGGGTGCGTGGGGAAATGGCGATCCGCGTCACCGGCTGTGCCGGGGTGAGCGGCTGTCGACACGCGTGCACCGCCGCGAGGGCGATGACCGCGGCAACTACCGCGACGCACCGGTCTCTCATCAGGGCCAGTCGGGCCGACAGCTTGTGCTTGAAGGTCATAAAGTCCTCGAGGCGGCCGGCGCGGAACGACCGCGGGCCGCGGGGAACTGGAAGTGATCAAGGGATAGGGGAGCAACGCTGCCGGGCTGGACAGCTACGACGACCGGCGTGCCACGCCAAGAGGCGGCGGGACTCGCGGTCTCAAACCGACGCAGGGCGCTTCGCATCCGCGCCAGACGCTGGGACAACTTGAAGGTGAACGGCATCGCTCGCTCTCCACGTCACCGAAACAAAAAGCCGCCAGATCGACGATTCAGTCGATTCGCTGGCGGCCCGGCGGACGTAGCGAGCACCGCTCGCCGTAGTCCCGTAGCTCTGCGTCGCCGCCTTTCGGCGGGTTTGCTCTGAGCAGCGAAACAGTCAGCTCTGGGGGGGCGCTCCGAGAGGCCGACATTTCATGTTGGCGGCCGTCCACGACTGTGGACTGCTCTCAACACGGAGGCGAGGCTAATAACGGTGTTGCGACCGCGCAAGTGGTGCGCCCGAAAATGCGGATTTACGCAAAGTTAGCGAATTCGATAGTTGTGCGCGCCCCAGAATGGGGCATCGGGGGAGGGGGCAGGAGGTATGAAGATTGCCCCCTTTGGCTTCGTGCTCGGCGGTCTGCGGGGCCTCACCGGTGTGCGCATCGCCCACCTCATCGAAACCGACGGTCCCGGCGGGGCGGAGCGGATGCTCTCGCTGCTCGCAGCAGAGTTGCAGCGGGGCGGTTGTCCCGGCGTCGCCTTCCTGCCGACCCGGCGCGAGGGGTGGCTCGAGGCGGAGCTGGCCTCGGCCGGCGTGACCGTTGAGTACGTCCCGCTCCATCGACCGTTCTCCCCGCGCTTCGCCCGCGAGCTTGCCGCCGCGTTTCGCCGCCATCGCGTCGCCCTGGCGCACAGTCACGAGTTCACGATGGCGTTCTACGGCGCCTGGGCGGCCCGGCTGGCGGGCATCCCGCACGTCATCACCATGCACGGCAGCCGCTACTACGCCGCCCGCTGGCGCCGGCGCCTCGCGCTTCGCGCGGCGATCGCGGGGACTCGGGGTGTGGTAGCGGTCTCGCACGCCCTTGCGGCATCACTCCGTTCCGATCTCTGGCTCCCGCATCATCGGATTACCGTCGTCCCCAACGGCGTGCGTTCGCCAAACGGCGTCACCACGGAACTTCGCGCCGAGCTCGGCCTCGGCCCCGCCGACCGCCTGGTGCTGGCGGTCGGAAATCTCTACCCCGTCAAGGGACACCGGGACCTTGTTTCGGCCCTGGCGCAGCTCGTTCCCAGACACCCCACGCTGCACGCCGCCATCGCCGGGCGCGGCGAGCTCGAGATGGCCCTCCGGGAGGAGGCGGCCACGCGCGGCATCGGCGGGCGCCTGCACCTGCTGGGGCTGCGGGGCGACGTCGGCAGTCTGCTCGCGGCAGCGGACGTGTTCGTTCTGCCTTCCCGGAGCGAGGGGCTGCCGCTGGCCCTCCTCGAGGCGATGTTCGCCGGGCGCCCCATCGTCGCGACGCGCGTAGGCGAGGTGCCGACGGTCCTGGCCGATGGCGCCGCCGGTCTCCTCGTGGATCCGGGAAGCCCCGATCAGCTCGCCGCGGCAATCGATCGCCTGCTGGGCGACCCCGCACTCGCCCAGACGCTCGGGTCGCGCGCCCAGGAGCGGGCGAACGCCGAGTTCCATGTCTCCCGGATGGTCGAGCGGTACGCGTCGCTCTATCGCGACGCGCTCGACCGTGCGGCCCAGTGACGGCGCCGGTGCTCTCCTCTCTCTACTATTCCGCGCTTCGTCGCACTGGCCTTACCGCGCTCGCGCGCCGCCTCCGCGACGGCGCGCTGATCCTGTGCTACCACAATGTCGTGCCCTCCCACCGGGCAACCACCGGGGACCCCGCGATCCACCTCCCCGTGGATCGCTTCACGGGTCAACTCCACTGGCTGCGCGAGCGTTACACGGTCGTCCCGCTGCTGGAGTTGGCCACCCGCATCGCGAAGGCAGCCACGGTTCGTGGGCTGGCGGCCATCACCTTCGACGACGGCTACACGGGCACATTCGCTCACGCTTGGCCCGTGCTGCAAGAGCTTCGCTTGCCGGCGACGGTGTTCATCGTCGCTCAGGCGCCCGGGCGTCCGGAAGCGTTCTGGTGGGATCACCCCGTCATCGCCGCGGCCACAACTCCCGACCGCCGGGATCAGTGGCTGACGGATCTGCGCGGGGACTCGACCCTGATCTCCGGAGCGCTCGGCGCCGGCGCCGGCGCCCCGCCACCGGGGACCCACCTGCCGGCCACCTGGAGCGTTGTTGCCGCCGCCGCCGCGGCGGGGCTCGACGTCGGCGTCCACAGCGCAACGCACCGGACGCTGACCAGGCTCGACGACGCGGAGCTCGAACGGGAAATCAAGACCGCCGCAGAGGTCGTTTACGCGCGCACGCGCACAGAGCCGACGACCTTCTCCTATCCCTACGGCATCTGGGACGAACGGGTGCGTCGCACTGTCCGTGAGGCGGGGTATCGTGCCGCCGTGACGCTCGACTACGGGTTGAACACCCCTTCAGCCGACCTCTGGTCGCTGCGTCGCATCAACGTGCCGGCGTCGATCTCCCAGTCGGCCCTCGCCGGCTGGGCCGCCGGCGTCCGGCCTAGCCGGTCACGGACTTCGTCAGCGCTTCGAGGTCCCGCTCGCTGAGCAGGGAGTGTGTGGGGAGCGTGACCAAGTCCCGCACGAGCTCTTCGGCCCCCGGCCAGCGCCGCGCCGGCCCGACGAGACGCGCGCGGACCGCTGCCAGGGCGCCGAGGGACGACGGGTAGGAGCGGGCGGCTCCGAGACGCGTAGCCACCGCCGGGTCGACGAGCCCTCCCAGGCCACCCGCCAGCCGCAGCGGCAACCGCAGATACCCGGGCGTCGCACCGGCCGGTGGCTCCATCAGACGCCCTTTCCCCTGGATCGCGGTCGCCGCAAGGAGCCGGTGTGCCCGGTGGCGCCGTTCGGCGGCCTCGCGCTGCGCGTCGGGAAACCCGCGCAAGAGCAGCCCGGCCGCTGCCCGCGGAAGGGGGCGTGGCGCGACGGGATCCCGATACCGGGTCTCTCCCAGTCCCAGCCACGGCAGCGCGGCCGGAAGGCCGTAGGCGGCGGGTCGCGCGAAGGCCCACTGCGCAGCGGCGAGCGCCAACACCTCCACCTCCCGCCACAGGCCTGCGCCGTTTCCGTTCGCCGCGCTGGGGGGCGCCCTGCCCCGCGCCAGCAGCGCGCCGCCCCGGCCGCCCGTCCAACCCTTGCCGCGTCCAAAGCTCAACACACTTACCGCGCCGAGACTCCCCAGCGGTCGGCCGAGCCAACTCGCGCCGAACCCCTGGGCGGCGTCCTCGATGACCGCGGCCCCCACTGCCGCCGCGCATTCCAACACCGCCCGCCATTGCACCGGGACCCCGTACAGCGGGGTCACGACGACGAGCCGCGCGCCCGCCGTCAGCGCCGCCGTCAGCGAGTCGAGATCGGGCGACAGGGTCCCCGGATCCACGTCGTACAACGCGATCCGGACTCCGGCACCGACCGCGGCCGTCGCGACGTCGAAGCAGGTGAACGCGGGGAGCGCCGCGATCACGTCGCCGCGGAGGTCGCGCGCCGCTTCGATGAGGGCGACCTGCAGGGCTTGCGTGCCGCTGGCGAGGAGGCGCACGTGCTCCGCTGCGAACTCGCGCACCAGCAGCTCGTGCAGCGCGGGCCGCGGATCCCGTCCGGGCACGAGCGCGGCGCCTCCCGCGCGGAGCGCGGGCCACGGCAGCGGGGAGTGGACAGGGGGCTGTCTCACGGTAGGCGCTTCGCGAGCCGCGGGCCCAACCGATTCGTCACGAACATCGGCAGTCGCTTCCATAGAGCCACGGCGACCCGATACACCGGGCGCTCGGGCGACGGCGTCGCGCGGATACCGTGCGGCGACCACTGCGCCCACGGGAGCGGCACGTCGACTCCGCCCCATTGCCGCTTGAAGTGATGCGTGCCGCCGCCGGGCGTGCAGCGGCCGAAATCGAACATGCGCGCGCCGCGGGCAATCGCCTGCTCCAGAAACGCCCAGTACAGCTGCATGTTCGGGGCGACGCGCTGGTGGGCGCGGAGCGCCGCGGCCCAAGTGATCTCCACTTCACCGCGCCACAGGAAGCCGCAGCCCGCGGCGACGGGTTCCGCACCGCGATACACCGCGCCGAACAGGACGAGATCGCCGAGCCGCTGCGCGACGCGCTCGAAGAACTCCCGCGGCAGGACCGGCGTGCCCAAGTCCCGCATGTGCCGGGCGAACACGTCGTAGAACGCGTGCCGCTCTTCCAGCCCGAACCGCGCTTCCAGGCCCTCCTTGCGCGGCCGACGGATCTGGCTGCGCAGTTTCGCCGGAAACCTCTCCCACAACTCAGCGGCCGACGAGGGCAGCGCGAGCAGCACGGTCAGCTTCCGCGGCACGACCCGCATCCCCGAGGCCGGCGCCTCCCGACTCCGCAGCTCGAGCAGGTCGACGCCGAGTCGCCGCGCCAACGCTGCCGCATGTTGGATGAGCCGGTCGCGCGCGGTCGCGTCGCCCACCGGACCGCCGGCATTCAGGAACGGCAACGAGACCAGATAATCCCCGAACAGCAGGCTGCGGACTCGCGCCAGCGGCAGCACCCCGCGGATCGCGCCGCCCGCGTCGCGGGCCACGAGGTCGTAGCTCTCGGCGCCGAGCGTGTCGCGCAATACATCTCGCCACGCCGCGCAATGGCAGAACGTGCTCCCCTCGGCCGCCGCGATGAAATCGTCCCACACCCTCGCGTCCCCGTCGTGGGGTGCGACCTGGAGCAGCGTCCCGGACGTGGGCTCGACGGCGAGTCTCACGCTCATGCGCGGGCCACCGTGGCCGCGATCGTCCCGAAGCGGAACTCGGACAGCAGCCGGCCGAGGCGGACTTCGGTTCGGGCAAGTCCGGTATAGTGACGCAGCCGCGTCAGCAGCGGCACGGCGACGCGCGGCTGTTCCGGATCGATCTCCCAGGGGTGGATGTAGAACGTGGCCGGGATACCGCGACGCTCATGGTCGCGGAACGCCGCGCGGAACAGGGCGTACGGGAACACGCGGAAATAGGCGCCGCCACCGGCAGGGATGGTGACCCCACCCCAGCGCGCCGTCGCCGGAGGTACCTCCAGCAGTCTCCCGCCGGCGCGGTCGATCCAGTGCGGCTCGCGGCGGCCATTGGGGTAGCCGTAGCCGCGGCGCCGCACCGGGAACAGGCTGGAGTCGTAGCGGTACCCCTCTTCGATCAGCACGTCGAGCGCCCACTCCTGCCCTGGAATGATCGAGAAGCTCGGCGCCCGGAAACCAAGCACGGACGACCCGGTCAGCGCTTCGAGCAGCTGCTTGGTGCGGCGCACCGATGTCCGGAACGCGACCGGCGCTTGGCCGGTCACACGTGCGTGGTCCCACCCGTGCGAGGCGATCTCGTGACCGGCTGCGGCGATGTTGCGCACGACCTCCGGGTGCCGTTGCGCCAGCCAGCCCAGCACGAAAAACGTCGCGCGCGCTTCGTGGTCCGCGAGCAAAGCCAGCAGCCGGTCCACACTGCGGGCGACGCGGGACGGCCAGCGGGACCAGTCCGCCGGGAGCACCCAGGGCGCAAACGCCGCCACGTGGAAGTACTCCTCGACGTCGATCGTGAAATGATGCCGCTGCATGGCGATAACTGGTGCAACCGCTGTGCCCCGCGGCGGCGCTGCGGGTTTGTCGCGGTGACGCCACACTCGTGGTGACGCCGGGCCTTCGACCGCTGCGCGGGTGTTGCTACCGGCCTGCCGGTATGAGAACTCTCACCAGTTCCTGAACGCAGCGGGCGATGCGCGCGTAGCAGGTTTCGAATTCGGCCAGGGGCCGGGTTACCGGGTCGGGGATGGCGCGGCGCTCGATCGGGGCGGGATCGAGATCGCCGAGCAGTACAACGTCCTGCGGGGGGCGGCCGAAGCGCGAGCAGATCGCACGCCGCTGCGTCTGGTCCATGACCACGATCAGACCGGCCCCCTGCACGAGACCCGGTAGGACCGGCTGGGATCGGTGGCACGACAAGTCCACGTCGTGCGCGGCCGCCGCCGCCAATGCTTCCGGCGGTGCCGGGCGCCCGGCACCGATGAACCCGGCGGACGCGACCGGAATACCGTACGGCGCCAGCTCGCGGGCAAGGAGCGCGGCCGCAAACGGGCTTCGGCAGATGTTGCCATGGCAGATGACGAGGACGGAGTCCCGCCGCCGAGCCGCGAGGCGCGTGCGCGCCTCGCGCCGCCGCCGGGCGTGGAGGAGTCGATCGGGCGTGTGCCGCAGAACGCGGGTGATCGAACTCATCAACACCTCACTCACCACTCACCGTTGAGAGTTCCGCGGACCCGGAGTAGTCATCAACGCGAGGAAGCTGTTGCCGCAACGCGACAACCGCGGGGACATCGCCGCGCTCCGAGATGCACATCTGCCGCGCATCCAGGTCCGCGTCGCTGCCCGCTCCGTGGGCCCGTAGACGACCGCCACCTCGTCCCCCCACCTTATGGCCCAAGATGTGCGCTAGCAAGAATCGCACCTGACCGGCCTCCCAGATTCCTCGAAGGCGCGGGCGCCCGGGCAGCGAACGTCTGGAGCACCGCCGTGGCCGAGGGATCGTGACAGACGAGCGGCAGGGCCTGCTGGCAACACTCAAGAACCAGGGGTTCGCCGAGGCGGAGAGATGGGTCGACTACGCCCGGGACCACGGTTTCCAGCAAATCCGCTCGCAAAGAGTCAGCCGCTGCCCGAACTGCGGGACTGAGTCCCATACACAAATCGGACAGTACGTCTACTACAGCACGCTCATGCGCCTCAACCTGTGCGCAGGCTGCGGGCTCGCGTACTCAGATAGGCGAATCGACCCGCTCATCATTCGCACACACTTCGAAAGAGCCTACAAGGACGAGGACTACTTTCTGGACCGGCGATCACGGCTCTTTGATCAGCTGGCGCGGCTCGTGGACGGTCATGCACCATCGGGTGGGAGTGTCCTCGATATCGGTGGCGCCAAAGGCCACTTGATGGCGGTCGTGCAGCGACGCCGCCCCGATCTGCACATCACAATCAGCGATCTCTCCAAATCGGCGTGCACATGGGCGGCGACAACTTACGGTTTCAAGACGATTTGCAGTGCCGCAGGAGCGCTCCACGTGGACCAGGTGTTCGACGTGGTGGTCATGAGCGACGTTATCTACTACGAGCCCGAACCCGCGAAACTCTGGACCTTGCTGCCTAACCTGGTCGCGCCAGGAGGCATCGTGATCATCCGCGTCCCCAACAGGCTTTTGTTGATCCGCTTGGCACAGGCGATTCGGCGGTTCGTAACGTCGAAGAGGGCGAGGGACATGAGGGACCGAATCATGTTCTTCAATCCGGAACACCTGTTCATCTTCTCCCGTCGGCTCCTCACGCGGCGTTTGAGCAGCCTCGGCTTTGATCCCGTCACGGTCTGGCCATCGGAGCTGCTGACCCCAGGCGCCCAGACGCGCCGCTTGCATACCCTGTACTACCAGGTCGCGCGACTGGTGCACCTCGGAACCCTTCGAAGGCTGACGATCACGCCGTCGCTGCTGCTGGTCGGACGGCGACCGCTGCCGGCACATCGTGGAGGGGTGGAACGTCCTTCCGCCTAGGGCCGCGGGGCTGGAGTGCTTGCTGCTGCGACGGAGCTGTTGCCGCGGCGCGACAATCGCGGGGAAGTCGCCGCGATCCACGACGCCATCCACCGCAGAGGTCCGACTCCGTCGCAACCGCGGCCAGCTCGGCGCGCGGGCACGCCATTCGAGGCGTGGCCCGGGATGTGCGATAGCAAGAATCGCACCCGACCCGCCTGGCACGGCGGAGGAGAAACATGCGGTATCTGGTCACCGGCGGGGCCGGTTTCATCGGCTCCCACCTGGTCGAACACCTCGTGACGTCGAAGCACGAGGTGGTCGTCCTCGACGATTTCTCGAGCGGCTCGCGCGAGAATCTCGCCGGGGTCGAACACTGCGTGCGTGTCATCCCCGGAAGCGTCGCCGATCCAGCGGTGTGTGCGGAAGCGATGCGCGGCGTGCATTACGTCCTGCATCACGCCGCACTCACCTCGGTAGTGGGATCCGTGACCGACCCGGTCACCGCCGATCGCGTGAACGTTGCTGGCACGGTCGCGGTGTTACACGCGGCGCGCGCGGCGGGCGTGCGTCGCGTGGTATTGGCCGGCTCGACTGCGGTTTACGGGGACGCTGCCGAGTTACCCAATCGAGAGACGACGCTCCCCCAGCCGCTGTCGCCGTATGCCGCCTCCAAGCTCGCCGCCGAGGCGTACTGCCAGGCGTTTCACGCCTCGTATGGTCTCGAGACGGTCGTGCTCCGGTACTTCAACGTGTTCGGCCCACGCCAGGACCCCGACTCCCCATACGCCGCGGTCGTGCCGCGGTTCATTCTCGCGGCGCTGCGGCGAGAGCCGCCGCTGATTTTTGGAGACGGCGAGCAGACGCGCGACTTCACCTACGTCGCCAATGTCGTACGGGCGAACGCCCTCGCCTGCACGGCACCGAGAGACTCCGTGGCAGGGCAAGTCTACAACATCGGCTGCGGCGCCAGCGTCACGATCAACGAGCTGTGGGATCGGATCCAGCAGGCGCTCGACATCACCCTCCCCGCCCGCCACGGGCCCGCTCGCGCCGGTGAGGTACGCGATTCGCGAGCAGGCATCGAGAGGGCTACCAGGCAGCTCGGCTATCGTCCCGGCGTCGACTTCGCGACGGGCCTGCGGCTGACCGTCGAGGCCTATGCGCAGCGCTGGGGCGCTGAGGCGCCCCTGACCTCCCGCGCGCGCGTCATCGCCGGCCGCCGGCCATCCTTAAGGCCTCAGGACGCCGCTTGAGCGCTTGCATCGCCCACACGCCGAGCGCCGGGCCGACGGCGAGGATGCTCATGCTCCACCGCCAGCCGAGCACCCGCGCCGCCTGTGGCACCAAGTAGATCGTGGCCACCGTGAGCAGAAACCCGAGACTGGTCTGGAGCGTGAGGGCGGTCCCGACGTACGCCGCCGGAGCCAGCTCGCTTACCGCCGCCGAGAACTGAGCGGAATCGGCAATCACCGCGACCCCCCACACCACAAGCAGCGGCACGAGGACCCAGAGCGGACGGCCGTAGGCGACTCCCACAGCCAGGGCGCAGGCACCGGACGCGGCCATCGCGGCGCTCGTGACGGTCGTGCGTCCCAGGCGGTCCGCATACCGTCCTCCCAGCCAGCACCCCATCGCCCCGATTCCCACGACGCAGAACGTGATCAGCGCAGCAACCCCCCGCACGTCTTCCGCGGCGCCGCGGCGCACCGTTTCGCTGGCCGCGACGAAGCTCGCGGTCCACGTCCACATCGCGTACAGCTCCCACATGTGCCCTAGGTACCCGGCGTTCGCGAGCAGCACGGCACGGTCCCGCAGAATCCTCGGCGCGGCAGTCCACGAAAACGGCGGGGACGGTGCCGCATAGGGCCCGTCGGATGGCACCCGCAGCATCAGGGCCGCGCCCAGTAGAGCCGACACAGCCGCCGCCACCAGGACCAGACGCCAGGCTTCGGCGGGGACGAGCCAGCGCATCAGGTGCGGGGCGGCCGACCCCACGGTGAGCGCACCGACCAGCATCCCGATCGCCCACCCGCGCCCGTCGCGGAACCAGCCCGCGGCGATCTTCATGCCGGGCGGATACACGCCCGCGAGCGCCGCACCCGTCGCGACCCGCGCCGCGATTCCCACAGCCGGGCCCCGCGAGAACGCCACTGCAAGCGTCGCCACCGCGGCGCCGAGACTCGCTGCGGCGGCGAGACGCCGGGCAGACCAGCGATCGCTGAGCGTGAGCGCCGCGCTGACCAGCGCCCCGGCGACGAAGCCGAGCTGCACCGAGATCGTTAGCCACGCGGCGCCCCCGGGCCTGAGCCGCCACGCCGCGGTGAGCGCCGGCGCCACCGCCGAGGCGCTGAACCACGGGGCCATGCCGCACAGCTGCGCCACCGCGAGGACGGCCAGGACGCGGCGGGGGGTCACAGTCCGGTGGGATGATCGAGGAACACCCAGGGAAGCGCAAAACGCGCGGCGAGATGCTCCGCCAAGGCCTTCACGCCGACCGTCTCCGTGGCGTAATGGCCTGCGAAGTAGACGTTCAGGCCCAGCTCCTCGGCGTCGAAATACGCGTGATGCGCGCCTTCGCCGGTGACGTAGGAGTCGAGCCCAGCCTCCGCCGCCTGTCGGATCAGGGCACCCCCGCTCCCCGTCACGATGCCCACGCGCTGCGTCGTCACCGGCCCGAACGGCATCAGCTTCACCGTGGCACCCAGATGCGTCGCCAGCCGATCTCGCAGCGCCTCGCGCGGCACCGCCAGGTCGCCCCAAACGCCGATCGCTTCACCATGGTGATCACCGAACGCGCTCCGTATCGTCACACCGAGGGCGCGGGCCAGCACGGAATTGTTCCCGACTTCCGGATGCACGTCGAGCGGGAGGTGCGCGCTATAGACGGCGATGTCGTGGCGCAGCAGCTCCGCGACCCGCCGATAGTGGGGACCGGTGAGCGGCTGCAGTCCACCCCAGAACAGCCCGTGATGCACCAGGAGCAGGTCTACCCCCTGCCCTGCAGCCAGCCGCACCGTCGCCTCGTTCAGATCCACGGCCGCACCGACCCGGGTCACCTTCCCGGAGTTCGCCACTTGCAGTCCGTTGACCGCCTCGGCGGCATCTCCGACCGCGGGCACTCGCAGGTAGTTGTCTAGGTACCGAGCGAGCTCTACGAGCTCCACCGGACCTCCAGAGCGTGGACCTGAGGGGAGAGCTGTGTGCAGTGAGGAGACAGTATAGCGCTATCTTACCGACAGTTATTCACAATACTGCTGGAGATTCCCACATCCCTAATCCGTAAACGTGTATGCAACAGCACATTACGCTATCCACACGTCTTGTCACACAATATGTGGATATCCGAAATCAGTGTCGGGACTCGGCAGGCACGCGCTCGTTCACCTCGCCCATGCGGATCACGCCATTGATCTCCCCGCCCTCCTGCACAAACAGGCGTTTGGTCGTAATGTCTCCGTGGACAACGCTCGTGGCCTGGAGCTCGACGCGCTCCTGCGCCCCGATCCCTCCGCGCACCTCCCCGCCGATGATCGCCTCATCCGTCACGATGTCCCCCTCGACGACCCCGCCCTTAGCGACCAGGACCTGGCGAGTCGCGCGGACGGTGCCGACCACCGTCCCCTCCACCTTCACCACCCCGTCCGAGCTCAAGTCGCCCTCGACGCGCAGCCCCGTCCCGATAATGGAAAGGCTGGCCTCGGTTTCGCGTCCTGACTGCTTCTCCGTGAAGATCGCCATGCCTAGTTCCCTTCCCTGACCATCGTGAGCGGGTTGAGTGATTTTCCCTCGCGCCGGATCTCGAAATGCAGATGCGGCGCAGTCGAGCGTCCGGAGCTCCCCGTCAGAGCGATCACCTGGCCTGCCTGCACCTCGTCCCCTTCGGCGACGAGAAGACGCGAGGCGTGCCCGTACATGGTCTCATACCCCTCGGGATGCCGCAAGAGGACGAACAGGCCATAGTCATGGTCCGTGCCCGCTGCCGCGACCGTACCGCCGCCGGCTGCCCGGACCGGCGTCCCCTGGGGAACCGCGATGTCGATCCCGGCATGTGATTCCGCAGGATCGCCTGGGCGCACTTGGCCCCGCGTCACGAACCCCTGGAGATCGAGCGGCCAATGACCGGGGATCGAGGGCCCCGCCTCGAAGCGCGACCCACTCCCAGGCACGCCGGCGGTCACAGGCACCGCTCGCATCAGGTCGGGCGCCTGCTGGGCCGGCGCTTTGACACCCAACAGCTGCCGCAACGCCTGGTAATTGGCCTCCGCGCGGTTCACGGCCGCCGCCAACTGCTGCACTCGGCCATTCTCCTCGCGCAGCCGCGCTACCTCGCGGTCAAGGATGTGCGCGCGCGCTGCGTCGCGCGAGATGGGCCCGGCGAAAGTGAAGAACAACACCACCAGCAGCCCGATCACGAGTGCCCCCCATTTCCCTGCCTCGAACGCCCACATCGGCAGACGGTATTTTTTCGACGCCAACTGTCCGTCCACGTGGACGACGATGGTGACGCCGCGACGCTTCATCCGTCGAATGGGGCGCCCAGAATCAACTCCAGCAGCCGCGCCAGGTCATCGTTGGAATAGAAAGAGATGTGGAGCTGACCCTTCCCCTTCGCCCGCAGTGAGACCCGCACATCGGTTCCCAGGCGGCGACGCAATGCGTCTTCCACACGCCGCACCTCGGGCGCCGGCGCCAACCCGCGCTTGAGGCGCGGTCGCCGCTCGGGAGCGCGACCCCCTCGCACGCGATCTTCTACTTCGCGGACCGACCATCCTTGCGCGACTGCTTCGCGCGCGAGGTTCGTCACCAGCCGGGAGTCCTCCAGCGCCAGCAAGGCGCGCGCGTGACCCACAGTGAGGTGCCCCTCGTGAAGCATCGTCAGCACTGCGTCGGGGAGCCGCAGCAGCCGCAGGGCGTTGGCGACCGTGGACCGGTCCCGCCCTACCGCGGCGGCGACGTCCTGCTGCGTGAGGTTGAACTCCTGAATGAGGCGCTCGTAGCCGCGCGCCTCGTCCACCGGCGAGAGGTCGTCACGCTGCAGGTTTTCGATCAGGGCAAGCGTCAACACCGTGCGATCGTCGACTTCCCGTTTGACGGCAGGGATCCGCTCCCAGCCCAGCGCCTGACAGGCGCGCAGGCGGCGCTCCCCGGCGATCAGCTCGAAGCCTCCGCCGTTGGGCAATGGGCGCACCACGACCGGCTGCAACAACCCGGCTTGCTGGATCGAGGACTTGAGCTCTTGCAGCGCCACCGGATCCACGTCGCGGCGCGGCTGGTAGGGGTTGGGATGGATTTCGCTGACGGGGAGCTCGACCAGGCTGCCCTCGCGCTCGGCTTCCTCGCGCGTGGGTCCGAGTAGCGCTTCGAGCCCGCGTCCTAGGCGACGACGTCCTGCCGCTGTATCGGTCATGCGGGCACCTCCGGCAACCGCTCGGCGGCAGGCGGGGCAGGGGCCCCTTCGCGCTCCACCCGGCGGATCAACTCCTGCGCCACCGCCAGATAACTCCGCGCGCCGACCGACTGCACGTCGTAGAGAACGATGGGCTTCCCGAAACTCGGAGCTTCCGCCAAGCGCACGTTCCGCGGAATCGTCACCGCGAACATGCGGGCCCCGAAGTACTCCTTGGCCTCCTCGGCCACCTGCTTGCAGAGATTCAGCCGCGCATCGTACATCGTGAGCACCGCCCCGTCGATTGCCAGCGCTGAGTTGAAGTTCCGCTGCACGAGCTTGACCGTGTTGAGCAGCTGCGAGAGCCCCTCGAGCGCGTAGTACTCACACTGGATTGGGATGATGACGCTGTCCGCGGCCGTGAGGACGTTGAGGGTGAGCAGGCCGAGGGATGGGGGGCAGTCGATGATGACGTACTGGTACTGATCGCGCACGTCGCGCAGGGCGCGTCGCAGGGCCGTCTCGCGTCCCGAGCGGTTTACCAGCTCGACCTCCGCCCCCACGAGATCCTGCGTCGCCGGTACGACGTCGAGAAACGGGAAATGGACTTGCGCGATCCGTGCGACCGTCAACGCCTGGCCGTCGAGGAGGGCGTCGTACAGCGAATGCTCGAGGGCCGCGCGATCGATGCCAACGCCGCTCGTGGCGTTGCCCTGCGGATCAGCGTCCACGAGCAGGGTCTTGCGCTCGGCTGCGGCGAGCGAGGCGGCGAGGTTGACCGCCGTCGTCGTTTTTCCGACGCCGCCTTTCTGGTTGGCGATTGCTATAACACGCGTTGTCATTATAAGGCGTTGTTGTATATATGCTTATATAGCATATCGGCTATCAGGCCACCAATATAGCACTTACGTGGTCAGGACGAAAGCACAGTTTCACGTGAAACGGCTCGGTGGTAGTTTCACGTGAAACTGTAATGCTTGGACGTGCTGACTATTTCGTGGGGATCAAGTCACCCGCCCGCGCCGCAGAGTCTCCATCACCAGGTTGTGCAGGTCGCTCGGAGAAACGCCCGGGACCCTCGCCGCCTGGGCGAGCGTGGCAGGCTTCACACGATCCAGCTTCTGCCGCGCCTCAGTCGACAGAGTGCGCAGCTCGGGATACGGGAGGTCCGCTGGCAGCCCGAACGACGCAAGCTCGGCGAGCCGCGCGGCGGCTTCCCGCTCGCGCACCAGATACCCGTCGTACTTGAGCTCGATCTCGGCGGTACCGATCGAACCTTCCGGGTAAGCGACCTCAACTCCCGTCGCCCGCAGCACCGACCCGAGGCCGACCCCCGGCCGCTTGACCAGGGTCGCCACGCGATCCGCTACCCCAATCTCAATGCCGAGACCCGCCGCTTGTGCAGGCGTAATCGACGTGCGTCGAGCTAGGCTGAGGAGCGCCTCTTCCTCCTCCAGTCGCTGTTCTCCTGTTCGATGCTCCGCCTCGCTGAGTAGTGCGAGTCTCGTTGCCAGGGGGAACAGCCGCCGCAGCGCATTGTCCTGCCGGAGAAGCAGCCGGAACTCGGACCTCGACGTGAACAGCCGGTACGGCTCGTCCACGCCGCGCGTCACCAGATCATCCACCAGCACGCCGATGTACGCGTCGTCCCGGCCGAGCACGATCGGCTCCTCACCCCGGGAGCGACGCACGGCATTGATTCCCGCCACTACCCCCTGGCCGGCTGCCTCCTCGTAGCCCGTGGTGCCGTTGATCTGGCCGGCGAAAAACAGCCGCTGGATTTCCTTGGTCTCGAGCCATGGCGTCAACTGGGTCGGCGGAAAGTAATCGTACTCGATCGCATACCCTGGCCGGGTCATCTTCGCGCGCTCCAGACCCGGGACCGCCCGCAAGAACTCCAGCTGGACCGCGACGGGAAGGGACGTCGACAGCCCGTTCAGGTACAACTCGTTCGTGTCGAGCCCTTCCGGCTCCAGGAACACCTGGTGTCGGAGCGCGTCGGGGAACTTCACGACCTTATCCTCGACGGAAGGACAGTACCTGGGACCCCGGCCGCTGATCGCGCCGCCGTACAGCGCCGACTCGCCGAGGTGGCACTGGATGATCTCCTTGAAGGGCGCACCGGCCCACGTGATCCAGCACGGCACCTGGCGGGGCAGGGGCTCGCGCTCGTAAAAGGAAAAGCGGAAGGCGTCGCCATCGCCGTCCTGGCGCTCAACCTTCGACCAATCCACCGTGCGGCCGTCCACGCGCGGAGGGGTCCCGGTCTTGAATCGTGATACTGTAAGCCCAAGTGCAGCAAGGTGTTGCGCTACTTCTATGGCGGGCGGATCCCCGGCGCGCCCCGCCGGGATCTGGGTGCCGGTGCCAACGTGAATCCGTCCACGCAGAAATGTGCCGGCCGTCAAGATCACGGCGTGAGCGGCGAAGCGGCGGCCGTCCGCGGTTTCCACGCCCTGCACCTGATCCTTCTCGAGGAGGAGCCGGGTGACCATCCCCTGAGTAAGCTCCAGGAGCGGGACCGACTCCAGCAGCTGTCGCACGGCGCGCCGGTAGAGGGTGCGATCGCACTGCGCGCGCGGTGCCCACACGGCCGGCCCCTTGGAGCGATTCAGCATGCGGAACTGAATCGTGGCGCGATCGGCGGCGCGCCCCATGATGCCGCCCAGGGCGTCGATTTCGCGCACGACGGTACCCTTGGCAATCCCGCCGATGGCAGGGTTGCAGCTCATCTGTCCGATGGTATCGAGCGAGGCGGTGAGCAGGAGGGTGCGAGCGCCGAGCCGGGCGGCCATGGCGGCGGCTTCGGTTCCGGCGTGGCCGCCACCGATGACAACGACATCATAGTCAACGGACATGACGCCAAAGATAGACGCCCAGGCGCCGAGACGGCGAGTGGATGTCGAGGGGCTAGGAAATAGGTCCGCGCGCTGAGATGCCGGCGATCTTGCGAAGCAATCCCCAGAGCGTCTTGCCGGTCTCTACTGTCAGGGCCTCGAGCCGTCCAAAGTCCGCAGGACCGATGTAGTCGAGGTCGCGGGCCATCTCTATGATCGTCTCGACTTCGGCGAGGGACGCGCGGGCTGTGTCGAGGTATCGACGGTATTCCCGCGCACCGCTGCGCGTGTTGCCCTCCGCGATGTTGAGGGAAACGCTGTAGCCGGCTCGGCGCAACTGGTCGGCCAACGCGTTCTGCTCATAGTCGGGGAAGCCGCGCGCCGCTCTCGAGCACTCGATGGCAAGCCGCTGTGCGTGCTGCCAGGCCTTCAAGGTCTTGTAGTGAGCCACAACGGAATGATGAGCCCGACACGACAAAGACACGGTACCGGAACTACGCGACCCGTGCCTTTCCTATGCACTCACCCCTCGACGTCCACTCAGCGTCTCGGCGCCACGGCGTCTAGGCTATCCAACTCTCACCCATCTTACTATTTCCTTGAGGCTCGGGCGCTTGCCCGTCATCAGGATCCCCACCCGGTAGATGCGCGCGGCGACCCACGTCACGGCGACGATTCCGACCGCTTGCAACACCAGTGCCAGGGTCACCTCGCCCGCTGAGAGTGTTCCTGCCGCCCATCGAGCGGGAACTGCGATGGGAGAAGTGAACGGGATCAGCGAAAGGATCACGGCCAGCTTCGAGCCTGGATCGTTCAGCATTCCCAACATCCCGAAAAAGGATAATACCAAGAGCCAGGTAACCGGCTGCTGGGCCTGCCGCGCCTCTTGGTCGCTGGAGGAAATCGCGCCGACTGCTGCGTACATGGATGAATACAGAAGGAAGCCGCCGATGAAGCATGCCGTGAAGATCGCAGCAGTCCCCAGCGAGACGTGGGGAATCTGGAAGACTGAGGCGGAGTCGCTGAGCGCAGTAGTGCTGGCGAATCGCGCGCGCACACGCAGTAGCAGCCGGGCGGATACTGCCCAGATCAGGAACTGGAAGATCGACACGGCGCCGACTCCCAGAACCTTCCCGGCCATCAGTTGGAAGGGCCGGACCGAGGAGACAAGTACCTCCATGACTCGGTTCGTCTTCTCCTCGACGATCGACCCCATCACGTTCACGCCGTAGATGATGATGGCGAGCAGCAGGAGGTACGACATGAAATACGCGAGGGAGAAGGATTGGGCGGCACTTTCCCCTGTGGTCTTCCCGCCGGTGATCTTCTTCGTCTCAAGATCCAAGTGGACCTGGGCGGTCGCGACAACCGTGGGGTTCACACCCGCGCGTTCGAGGCGCGCAGCCGTTGCTAGCTGCCCAAGCGTCCGCTCAAGCACGGCGATCGTCCGGAACGCCGAAACGTTCGAGGAGCGGTATTCCGCCTTACCGGAGTCCACGGCCGCGTCCGTGAGGAGCAGAAATCCGTCCAGCTCCTTCGCCCCGACCGCCCGGGTCAAAGAGTCGACGAGGCCTACCCGCGCCGGTACGCGGACGGCGGTGAACACCCCACTCCGCTGCAAGGCAGAAGCGACGCCGACGCCGAAAGACGTGCGGGTCCCGTCCACAACCACGATTCGCTTGATCCCGCCGCTCCCCGCGAGCAGCAGCGGAAGGAAGAAGAGCCCGGCGAAGAGGAGCGGCCCTAGGAGGGCCATGACCCAGAACCACCGCTGACGAACGCGCTCCCGGAACTCTCTCCTAATGACCGCGAAGAGTTTAGCCACCGTCCACCGCCTCAGACCGCGCTGTCGGAGTCGCCGCTTCGGGGCCCACGAGATCGATGAAGATCTTGTTCAAAGACGGCTCCGCCAGCTCGAATCGAGCGAGGCGGGCCCCCGATCGCACTAGGGCTTGCAGAATCTCTTGTGCATCGGCGCTGGCTGCGAGTTCGAGTTCCGCGTATTGACCCGATACGTCCGCCTTCGAGACCAGCCGTCGATCGGCGAAAACTCGATCAGCGTCACCGCGGGCGCCGTCGAAGTTCACAATGACGTGACGTCCCCCGTGTGTTCGTTTCACGTCGGCGAGCGTGCCGTCAACAAGTTTGCGCCCGCGCGCAATGATGCAGACGGAGTCGCAAAGTTTCTCGGCCTGCTCCATGATGTGGGTGGAGAGCAGGATTGTCTTACCCCGGCCACGCAGGTCGAGGACGGTGTCCTTCAAGACCTGGGAATTCACCGGATCGAGACCCGCGAACGCCTCGTCCATGACCAGCAGGTCCGGATCGTGGAGAACGGTAGAGATAAACTGCACCTTTTGCTGCATCCCTTTGGACAGCGCATTGACCTTTTGCGCGCGCCAGTCTGACAGCCCCAGTCGCTCCAACCACTCCCCTGCGCGTGCCCGAGCGACGCGGCGGCTTACTCCCCTCATTTCCGCTAGGAATACCAGGACATCGAGCACTCGCATCTTGGGGTACAGACCGCGCTCTTCAGGTAGGTAGCCGATCCGCGCTGAGTGGTCGCGCCCGGTCCCGTCCTCACCGAACAAGCGGACCGACCCGCTGTCGGGCACGTAGATGTTCATGATCATTCGAATCGTCGTGGTCTTGCCGGCCCCGTTGGGGCCGAGCAGGCCGTAGATGACGCCCTTAGGCACCGTGAGCGTGAGCCCATCCACAGCGGTGTGCCCAGCGAACCGCTTGACGATGTGGTCTGCGGCGAGAATCGCGGTGTTCATGGGACCGAAAAGCTACTCGGTCGAGACGGGTTGTGCTGCTCCAGCCAGGGCGGCGTGCAAAGTGTGCCAGGAGAGACTCGCGCACTTCACCCGGGCGGGGAACTGCCGCACGCCGGCGAAGGCGGCCAGCTTCCCCAACACCCGGGGATCGGCAGGAGCGTCCGGGCCGCCGGTCACCATCTCATGGAAGTCGTGAAACAGCCGCTCGGCTTCCGTTTTCGACTTGCCGGCCACGGCCGCCGTCATCAGGGAAGCCGATGCGGTGCTGATCGCGCACCCCGACCCCTGGAAGCCGATTTCCTTGATCACGTCGTCGTCGAGCCGGAGGTACACCGTGAGGTGATCCCCGCAGAGCGGGTTGTCGCCTTCGGCGCTGCGGTCCGCGGGCTCGAGCTTCTTGAAGTTACGGGGGCGGCGGTTGTGCTCGAGGATCGTCTGCTGGTAGAGGTCGGCGAGGTCGCTCATGCTCCGAATACCTGTTGCACCTTTTCGACCGCGGCGACGAGCGCATCCACGTCAGCGCGCGTGTTGTAGAAGGCGAACGAGGCGCGCGCCGTCGCCGGGAGCCCGAAGAAATCCATGACGGGCTGGGTACAGTGGTGCCCGGTGCGGATCGCGACGCCTTCCTGGTCCACAATGGTTCCGACGTCGTGCGCGTGGACGCCCTCGACCGTAAACGACACGACGCTAGCCTTGTGCCCCGCGGTGCCGATCACCCGGACCCCCGGCAGTGCCGAGAGTCGGTCCGTTGCGTAGCGGAGGAGGTCCTGCTCATGAATCGCCAGCGCCTCGCGGTCGAGGCCGCCGAGGTAGTCGATGGCCGCGCCCAGGCCGATGGCTCCAGCGATGTGCGGCGTACCCGCTTCGAACTTCGCGGGAATCGGGGCGAAGGTCGTCTTCGCGAACGTGACCGAGCGGATCATGTCGCCGCCGCCCTGATAGGGGGGCAGGGCCTCGAGCCGGTCGGCGCGGCCGTACAGCAGTCCGATGCCGGTGGGGCCGAACATCTTGTGGCCGGACACCGTGTAGAAGTCGCAGCCCAGCGCTTGCACGTCGATCGGCAGATGCGGCGCGGCCTGCGCTCCGTCGACGAGCACCGGGATGCCCTTGGCGTGGGCGAGCCGGACCATCTCGCGGATGGGATTGATCGTCCCCAACGAATTGGATACGTGCACGACCGCCACGATCTTCGTCCGGGGACCGAGGAGCTTCTCGTATTCGTCGAGCAACAGCTCGCCACGGCGGTTCATCGGAATGACCGTGAGTCTCGCGCCACGTTCCTCGCAGATGAGCTGCCAGGGAACGATGTTCGAATGGTGCTCCATGGCGGAGACGAGCACCTCGTCTCCCCGTTTCAGATTGGCGTGCCCGAACGACGAGGCGACGAGGTTCACGCCCTCCGTCGTCCCGCGCACGAACAACACCTCCCGTGCCTCCTTGGCGCCCAGGAACCGCCGAGCCTTTTCGCGGGCGCCGTCGTAGGCAGCGGTGGCGTGCTCGCTCAGGTAGTGGACGCCGCGATGGACGTTGGCGTTGCCCTCTTCGTAATAGCGCGTGAGGGCGTCGAGGACGGCGCGCGGCTTCTGGCTCGTCGCCGCGTTGTCGAGATACACCAGGGGGCTGCCCCGCACCTTGAGTTGCAGCGCGGGGAACTCCGCCCGGAGCTTCGCGACGTCGAGCACGGGACGGGAACCTGCCGCCGCGGAGATCGGCGGACGGACGATCGTCATGTGGCCTGCTGCCAACTATCCATGTGCAGCCGCTCGCGGACAATGCGGTCGAGCTGCGTCCGTACGTCGGGGACGCCGACTCGCGCGAGGATCTCGGTGCCGAACCCGTACGTGAGGAGCGCACGCGCCGCCTCGGCCCCGAGCCCCCGGCTACGCAGATAGTAGAGCGCGGTCGGGTCGAGCGGGCCGACCGTGGAGCCGTGGGTGCACTTCACGTCGTCGGCGTAGATCTCGAGCTGCGGCTGGCTGTCGGCCCGGGCGTCGCGCGAGAGCAGGAGGTTGTTGTTCGTCTGCTTGGAGTCGGTACGCTGGGCGCCCGGCCGGACGATGATCCGCCCGTTGAACACGCCGCGCGCCTCCGCGTCGAAGATGCCGTTGAACACCTCATGGCTCTCGCAGTGCGGTTGCGCGTGATCGATGCAGGTGTGGTGGTCCACGTGCTGTCGACCTCCCAGCACCTGCAGCCCGTTCAGGATCAGGTAGCCCCCGGTGCCACCCAGCACGGCGGTGAGGTCATGGCGCGAGAGGCCGGCTCCGAGGACGACGGCGCACGACTCGAGGGCGCTGTCCCTGCCCTGATGGGAGTAGGTGGTCGCGACATGATAAGCGTTCGGGCTCTCGCGCTGCACCCGGTAGTGCTCGCCGCGGGCGCCGTCGCCCAAGACGAGCTCCGTCACGGTGTTCGTGAGGGAAGCCGCGTCGCCGAGCCCGGCGTACGTCTCGACCACGGTCGCGCGTGCCTCACGCCCAAGCACGATGAGATTCCGCGGATGCCACATCGGATGGCCGGCGACGGCGGTCGCGACGAACAGCAGCTGCAGCGGTGCCTCGATGATGGTCTTCGCCGGCACCGAAACGAACGCGCCATCGGCGAGGAACGCGGTCGCAAGCGCTGTGAACCCGTGGGCGTCGAAGCGGGCGTACTTGCCGAGGTGCGCCTCGACCAGCGCTGGCTCCGCCGCTAGTGCGGCGGCCAGCCCGCCGAGGCGCACGCCGTCCGGGAGCCCCTGCGCAGAGGACAGGTCGGGAGCGAACCGGCCGTTCACAAACACCGCGCGGGGCGTCGCGCGACCCCCCACGAGCAGCGGGGCGAGGTCGTCGAGGGTCGGCAGCGGGGTGTCGGGGGGGATCAGCGAGAACGGCGTCTCGGCGATCGACTGGACGCTGGTGAACCGCCACGCCTCCTGGTGCGTCGTGGGGAAGCCGACCTCCGCGAACCGGGCGATCGCCCGCGCGCGGAGCGGCTTGAGCCACGCGGGGGCCCGCGCGCTTCCCCCGCCGTTGCCCACGAACGCCCGGTACTCGGCGAGGAAATGCTCCTTCACGCGATCGCCGCCTCGGGCCGGAGCCAGTCGTAGCCTTTCTCTTCCAGTTCCAGCGCCAGGGCCTTGCCGCCGGACTTCACGATCCGGCCGTCCGCCAGCACGTGGACGAAGTCGGGCACGATGTAGTTGAGCAGGCGCTGGTAGTGCGTCACGACGACGAACGCCCGGTCCGGCGCCCGCAGCTTGTTCACCGCCTCGGCGACCGTCTTCAAAGCGTCGATATCGAGCCCCGAATCGGTCTCGTCGAGGATCGCGAGGCGCGGCTCGAGCACGGCGAGCTGCAGGATCTCGTTGCGCTTCTTCTCGCCGCCGGAGAACCCCTCGTTCACCGGCCGGCTCAGGTAGCTGTCGTCCCAGCCGATCGCCTTGAGCTTCGTCTCGAGGATCTGCGCGAAGTCCAGCGGGTCGAGCTCCTCGAGACCCTGATGCTGGCGGATCGCGTTCACCGCCGAGCGCAGGAAGTAGGCGTTGGTGATGCCGCGGATCGCCACCGGGTATTGAAAAGCCAGGAACGCCCCGGCGCGTGCCCGCTCTTCGGGCTTCATCGCCAGCAGGTCGTTGCCGTCGTAGCGGACGGTGCCCTGCGTGACCGTGTAGGCCGGATGGCCCGCTAGGACCTGAGCGAGCGTGCTCTTGCCAGAGCCGTTGGGGCCCATGATGGCGTGCACCTCGCCGGCGTGAACGCGCAGGGTGACCCCGCGGAGGATTTCCTTCCCTTCAGCGGTCGCGTGGAGGTCGGTGATCTCGAGCAGGGGACTACCCAACGGACCCCTCCAGGCTGATGCCCAGGAGGTTCTGGGCCTCCACGGCGAACTCCATCGGCAGCTCCTTGAAGACTTCCTTGCAGAATCCGTTGACGATCATGGAGACGGCGTCCTCGGCGGAGAGACCCCGTTGCTTGCAGTAGAAGATCTGATCCTCGCCGATCTTCGACGTGGACGCCTCGTGCTCCATGATCGCCGTGCTGTTGCGCACGTCGATGTAGGGGAACGTGTGGGCGCCGCACTGGTCGCCGATCAGCATCGAGTCGCACTGCGAGTAGTTCCGCGCGCCCTCGGCGCCCTTCAGGATCTTCACGAGGCCGCGGTAGGTGTTCTGGCCGTGGCCCGCCGAGATCCCTTTCGAGACGATCGTCGACCGCGTGTTCTTCCCGATGTGGATCATCTTGGTGCCGGTGTCGGCCTGCTGGCGGTTGTTGGTCACCGCGACCGAATAGAACTCGCCGATCGAGTTATCGCCCTGGAGGATGCAACCGGGGTACTTCCACGTGATCGCCGACCCGGTCTCGACCTGGGTCCAGGAGATCTTCGAGTTCTTCCCCGCGCACTTGCCGCGCTTGGTGACGAAATTGTAAATGCCGCCGCGCCCCTGCTCGTCGCCGGGGTACCAGTTCTGGATCGTCGAGTACTTGATGGTGGCTTCGTCCAGGGCGATGAGCTCGACGACGGCGGCGTGCAGCTGGTGCTCGTCACGCATCGGCGCCGAACAGCCCTCGAGGTAGCTGACGTAGCTGCCTTCGTCCGCGACGATCAGTGTTCGCTCGAACTGTCCCGTCGATTTGGCGTTGATGCGGAAATAGGTCGAGAGCTCGAGCGGGCAGCGCACGCCCTTCGGCACGTAGCAGAACGACCCGTCTGTGAACACCGCGGAGTTCAGCGTCGCGAAGAAGTTGTCGGTGTAGGGGACGACCGTGCCGAGCCACCGCTCGACCAAGGCGGGGTGCTCGCGCACCGCGTCAGAGAACGAGCAGAAAATGATGCCGTACTTGGAGAGCTCTTCCCGGAAGGTCGTCGCCACCGACACGCTGTCGAACACGGCATCCACCGCTACGCCCGTGAGCCGCTTCTGCTCGGCCAGCGGGATGCCCAGCTTCTCGAACGTGTCGAGAAGCTTGGGGTCCACGTCGCCCAGGCTCTCGGGACCCTTCTCCTGCTTGGGCGCGGCGTAGTAGTGGATCGCCTGGTAATCGATCGGCCCATAGGTGATGTTCGCCCACTTCGGCTCGCCCATCGTGAGCCAGTGCCGATACGCCTTGAGCCGCCACTCCAGGAGGAACGCCGGCTCTCCCTTTTTCTGCGAGATCAGGCGGATGATGTCTTCGTTCAGCCCCGCCCGCACGACGTCCGAGGCGATCGTGGTCTCGAACCCGTACTTGTACGGCTGGAGGACGCGCGCCTCGATGGATGTCATACGCACTCCCCCGACGGCGCGCAGCCGTGGAAGGTGATCTGGTACTCGCACGCGTTACAGCCGTGCACGATATGCGTCCGCCGCTCGACGGCCGCCCCGAGCACCGTCTGCAGGAACTGCTCTTCGGCGGCGCAGACTTCCGGGAACCGCTCGGCCACGGCGCGGATCGCGCAGTTGTGCTCGGAGAGCCGGAACGTGCCGGCCTCAGCCTGCCAGTCGGCCATGTAACCCGCTTCGCTCATGACCCGCGCCACTTCGGCGAGCCGCTGCTCGGACGACACCCCAGCCAACCGAGTCGTCAGCTGCTGCGTCAGGTCGGCGTAATGCTCGCGGAAGATCTCGACCGCCGTCTCCCGCCCCGCCTTCTCCGCGAGGCGCTCCAGCACGTCGGTCAACGCCCGCTCGTACTGCCGCGGGAAGAGCGACTCCCCTTCGGCACTCAGGCGGTAAGCGTAGGTCGGCGCGCCGACCCCGCGCTGCTCGCGCCCGTAGGCGATGAGCTGCTCGGCCTCGAGCTCCTTGAGGTGGTGGCGGATCGCGTTGGGCGAGACCCGCAGCTTCTCGGCGAGGTCCTTGGCGGTGAGCGGCTGCGCCCGCTTCAGCTCCAGGAGGATTTGGCCCCGAAGTCCTTTATGCGCGGCCAGTTGCGGCGTTGGGGTTCCCATGCGAGGAATGCTACGCCCCGTACAAGTGATTGTCAACTAAATCAAAGGAGATTGGTGTGAATTGGTAACACCTTATGATACAGCATGTTATAGGTCGTCAGTTATCAGTTTTCAGTAACCGATGACCGAGAACTGACAACCGTGAACCTCAGTACGCATCCCGGTTCACCTCGCGCACCAGCCGCTCATAGTCCTCCGGAGTATTCAAGTCGTCGACCACGGCGGGATCATCCCCGGCGAGAGTGACAGTTTGGCTAGCGTGCTCGCGCAGCACCGCTCGAGCTCCCTCCGTTCGAGCAGCGGGGCTCGACTCCAATGCCCCGAACAGGGCGGCATCCCAGATCACGGGGTGCCCGCGGCGCCCGCCGAACGCGGGGACGACCGCCCCCGGCTGCTCCCGCCTCCAGGTCTCGATCAGGCGCTCGACGGTGGCGATGCGAACGTGCGGGAGATCGACGGGCCAGACCAGAGCGGCGGCGGGGCGGAGCGGTTGGAGGGCCGACAGCGCAGCGCGGAGCGAAGCGATGGGGCCGGCGTCCACGTCCAGGTTCTCGACAATGAGGCAGTCGTGCGTGGCCAGAACAGGTCGGATCCGGGCGGCGTCGGGACCGAGCACCACGACTCGGGTCTTCAGGTCCAGTGCCTCGAAGGCTTCGAGGATGCGCACGATGAAGGGAGCCCCACGGAAATCGAGCAGGGCTTTGGGGGTGCCCATCCGGGCCGAGCGCCCGGCCGCGAGGATGACGCCGGCAAGGGGCATGGGGTCTCAGAGCTTAGCTGTGCAGAGGGTTGCACGCTACCTGCAAACAGGCACATTAGACGCCCCCTATGGCTATCCGTCGCATTCGCCAACTCGGCGACCCCATTCTGCGCGTGCGCTGCGAGCGCACGCAGGATCCCAAGTCGCCGGCGATTCGTCTGGTCGCGGACGACCTCCGGGATACGCTCAAGGCCGCCCGCAAACGGTACGACATGGGCCGGGCCATGGCGGCACCCCAAATCGGCGCGCCGGTGCGCGTCGTCGTCGTCGAGATTCCCAAACAGATGCGCTGGGTGATGGTGAACCCCGAGATCACCGACGTCGGTCCCGACGACTTCCTGGTCTGGGACGACTGCTTCTGCTTCCCGAACCTGCTGGTGCGCGTGTCCCGGGCTTACCAGATCACCGTGACGTGGCAGGACGTGAAAGGGGACATGCACACGGAGCAGCTCGAGGGTCCCATGGCGGAGCTGATCCAGCATGAGATCGACCACCTCGACGGCATTCTCGCCGTGGATCGCGCGACGGGGCTCGACCCGTTCGCGTTCCGGCGGGAGTGGGAGAAGCTGCACGACAGCGCCGAGCGCCACGGTCCGCCGACGCCTCGCGAGATTCTCTGACGGCTCTCCCTCGGGGAGAGGGGGAGCGGCCGTCTCCACTCTCTCGCCGAGGTTCAGCGGCTGGGCCTAGCAGCAGTTACCCAGGCACCACGGGCAGTCGGACACGAGCCTCACCTCCTTTCTTCTTCCGGGGATGGATACCGACGACGCATTTGCCGCCGCGCCGCAGGGCGAGGCGGGCGCGAAGCCGGCGCTGGTCTTCCTGCGCATCCACACAGCAGCACGCCGTTTCGATGCAGGCGGTGAGCGGCTTGAGGAGGGGATGATCCTTCTGGCGCAGCGCGTAGTAGGCCCAGCGCCCCTCGCGACGCTGCGTGACGAGGCCGGCTTCTTTGAGAAGCTTCAGCTGGCGGCTGACGTTGGGCTGCGGTTCTCCCAGAACGTCCACCAACTCGCAGACGCAGAGGCCGTCGGGCGCCATCAGCAGGCAGCAACCGATCCGCAGGCGTACGCTGTCGCCCAGCGCGGCGAAGGCACGATCAATGACGGTCGTGGTGAGGGTCGTGATCATATTCTCAAAGTGGAATATGTGAATATGGGACCGCCACGTCAAGACCCCAACGCTTCGATGGCCTCGGTGCGTCGGCGCGCCGGCGCGTCTAGATTGGTCTGTGACAGGGGTGCCCGCCAGTCTCATCAGGCGGGCTGAGAACACACCCTTACCACCTGATCCGGTTCGTACCGGCGGAGGGAGTCACGATGTCCTGTGTCACGCAGATGCATCACGCCCGCCAGGGCGCGCTCACCCCCGAGATGCGCCGCGTCGCCGAGCGCGAGGACCTGGCGCCCGAACTGGTTCGCGAGGAGATCGCGCGCGGACGGCTCATCATCCCAGCCAACGTCGGTCACCTCGCGAAGCGGCTGGATCCCATGGCGATCGGCAAGGTCGCCACGGTCAAGATCAACGCCAACATCGGCAACTCCGCCGTCACCAGCGACATCGACGGTGAGCTCGACAAGCTCCACCACGCGGTGCACTACGGGGCCGACACGGTGATGGACCTCTCCACGGGCGGCGACATCGACCGCATCCGGGCGGCCATTCTCGACGCTTCGCCTGTACCCGTCGGGACGGTGCCCATTTACCAGGCGGTGCAGAATGTCCCGCGGATCGAGGAGCTGACTGCGGACGATCTGTTCGATATGGTCGAGCACCAGGCCCAGCAGGGCGTGGACTACGTCACCGTGCACTGCGGTATCTTGCGCGAGTACGTCCCACTCGCGTTGGGACGGGTTACGGGGATCGTGTCGCGCGGCGGCTCGCTCCACGCGTATTGGATGACGGCGCACAACCGACAGAATCCGTTCTACGAAGACTTCGACCGGCTGCTGGAGATCGCGCGCCGCTACGACGTGACGCTATCGCTGGGCGACGCGCTGCGTCCCGGCTCGCTCGCCGACGCCAACGACCGCGCGCAGTTCGCCGAATTGGAGACCCTCGGCGAGCTGACGACGCGCGCCTGGGCCCGGGACGTCCAGGTAATGATCGAGGGGCCCGGCCACATCCCGCTGCACCTGATCGAGATCAACGTCCGCAAGCAGAAGGCACTGTGCCACGAGGCGCCGTTCTACACGCTGGGCCCCCTTGTGACCGACATCGCGCCGGGCTACGACCACATCTCCTCGGCGATCGGCGCGGCGATGATCGGCTGGTACGGCGCCGACATGCTGTGCTACGTGACCTGCAAGGAGCACCTCGGACTCCCCAACGCCGCAGAGGTGCGCGAAGGCGTGATCGCCTACAAGATCGCGGCCCATGCCGCGGACGTCGCCCGCGGGCGCCCGGGGGCCCGCGACCGAGACGACGCACTGTCCCGGGCGCGGTTCGGGTTCGACTGGAACGAGCAGTTCCGTCTCGCCCTGGACCCCGAGCGCGCGCGCGCGCTGCACGACGAGTCCCTGCCCGCCGAGTACTTCAAGAGCGCCGAGTTCTGCGCGATGTGCGGGCCGAAGTTCTGCTCGATGCACATCACGCGGGAGATCGAGCGGAAGTTCGGGAAGGACGCCGGCAAGGTGGAGGAGCCGGTGCCGGCGGACTGATCTGGAGGCTACGGGCCTCGCTTCACGAAGAACTCGTACGACGTCTGGCCGACGCCGTAGCCGGCTTGGCCGTACACATGGGCGCGCACGGTAAAGGACCCGCTCGCGGGGACGGTGAATGAGCCCACCGAGTAGAACGTGTTGCCAAATACCGCCGTGTTGCTGCCCATTAGGGCTGTGCCGGTCGCGGGATCGATCACCTCGACAACGATCGCGCTATCGATAGAGGCGGTGGTGGTGAGTCGATCGAACAGCGTGAGCTGCTCGCCCGGTGTTCCGGACGAGGTGAACTCATCGATGTCGCCCACCGGCGAGATGGTCTCCCCCCTGACGGTATCGCCCACCGTATATGCCGCCGCGACGTTCTCGGGTGTACGATTGACCGCGACAACGTGGAAGCCGTACGCTCCGACGAGGCTGTAGATCCCCCCGCACGTAGCGTCGTAGCAGTCCCGGAAGAATCCCCTCGGCTCCATCACGGCGATCTTGAACTGGCCGCTCGCGGGAGCCCGAAATGGCCCGGCAATCCGCCGGAACTGACCAACCTGAAAGGCCAGTGTGTCTAGGGTCGCCGGGTCGAAGACCCACAAGGAGAAGAACTGCCCGGTGTAGCTGTCGCGGCCGTCGACGACGACGCTGATGTCCTGCCCAGGTGTCGCGGTCACGGTGAATTCATCCCAGTCGCCCGGTACGTCGATTGGCTCGGTCATCACGGAGTCCCCAACCGCCAGCGCGGCGCTCACGTGCTCGGGCCCCGGGTCGATGGGGACGACTGCAAAGCGGTACGGGCCACGCTCCGCGAACGTCCCCGTAGCGCCGCTGACATCGACGGTGTACCAACCCGTTCCCGGCAGATCGAGACGCGCGGTCTGGTGATCCTCCAGCGCGCCCGCCGCGGTTCCACTTGTGACGAAGGCCCCATAGCCTGGCACCCCAATGGGGGGAATAATGAAGAACTGAAAGCCGCCGCCCGACGACGGAGCGAGTCCCTGGGCCATGATATCGACGTGCTGGCCCTTCATGCCGAAGAAGTGAAACCGATCGAGGTCCCCCCATGGCTCGATCGTCTCGCCAGCAACGGTGTCCCCGACCGCGAAGGTGTCGGAGACCGCCTCTGGACCGAGGCTGAATCGATAGAACCACAGACGATAGGGACCCCGCACGATTGGGTGGTCCTGAAAGTCGTCCCTCGTGTCCACACGGAGGAGGTATCGTCCCGGCGCCAGGCGGAGCCGACCGGTGGCGACGCGCGCGATGGTCTGGTTGGCTGCAGCTTCGGCGATCACCTGCGCCGAGACGGAGTCAACGAGCCGCACCACAAGCGCCATATAACCGGGCGGCGGTTGCCCATCGAATGCGACCGCGAGGTTCGCGCTGCTCGTGTCGGGAGCTGTGACTCGAAAGTCGTCTACGTCGCCGGGAAGATCGATCGCCTCACCGCTCAAGCTGTCGCCAAATGCCAGCGTGTCTGGCAGGGCCTCCGGCCCTCGATTGACACGATAGAAGAAGAGCCGGTATGGGC
>QHVC01000213.1 GCA_003222205.1 Gemmatimonadota bacterium
GTCGTGGGGGCGGGGGCGGGCGCGACACGCCGTTACGGGCGGGCGGCGGTGCTCGGCTACGACAACAACCTCCGCTGGAGCGGGGGCCCGCGCTTCGTCGTGATGCTGAGGGTTCAGGGGCGCGCCGCGGTGCGCCGCGACACCGTCTACCGTGCGCTGCCCGTCCGGGCGTTCTGGGAGCTCGCCAAGCGCATCGACCGCGCGCTCTCGACCCCCATCGCCACAGCACGGCCGCCTGCCCGGCCGCCGGCGCCGAGGCCGCGAAGGCCGCGCGTACGGGCGCGGTAGAGCGTTTAGCGGGCGGGGCTGCGCAACGACACGCCGTAGAGGCTGAACGCGTCGATCGCCGACAGGTCACCGGGCGTCGAGGCGACCATCCCCAGGCGATCCGGGCCGCCGATCGACAATCCGATGGCGAATGCCGACCGGCGGAACGCTCGGTCGGTGTCGAGCCGGAGCAGGGCTCCCACCAGACCGAGGCTCGCCCGCGCGCCGACGGCGTAGCCTTGCACGGCCCCCGTCGTAACGCGCGCGTGAGCTGAGAGCACGGCGCGCGGCCCGAAGGGCTCGAAGGAGGCTCCCGGCACGAATGTGACGGGCAGCTTCACGCCCCGCACGCTGGGCTCGCCGATGTTGAGAATCGCGCCGCCCACGCGCACCGCCCGTGAGGGAACATAGCGGAGGCCCAGGTCCCATCCCGTGCCCTTGGTGTCCCCGCGATACAGCGCCATGCCGAAGCCGGCCGCGAGCGGCCCGTTGCCCCCCCCGAGTCCGACCTTGTAGGTGTGCCCGCGGCCACCGCCGTCGAGGATGTCGCGCTGGTAGGAGAAGGCGAACCCGCGCGAGTCGAAGCCCCCGCTGAGCTGGCGCAGCCGGCCGCGACCCCCGGGCTGGCCCACGGTGAGATCGAGATACACCGACGCCATCGTGAGCCCGGCGAGTCCTGCGGGATTCACCCAGATGGCCCGCGCGTCGATGACGTCGGTGGGATGGAGGTAGGCGGTCGCGCGGTTGGCGACGGCTTGCGCGGCGACGGTCGCGGCGCCCAGCACCGTGAGCGCGGCGAGGAGCGGCGACCGGCGGCCTACGGGAGCACCTGCACAGTGGACCTGGCGATCTGTCTAATCGAGATGACCTGGCCTCGAGCTGGGACCGCGATTTCCAGGTCGGTGGTGTCGGTGGACTCGCGACCCAGATAGCGCCCGTCGACAGCCACGTATTCGTGGACGTGACGCTTCCCTTGCCCCGCGAGGTTCAGGTCCTGGCCGCCCTGATTCCCGGTGCCTGTGTACGTGAGCAGCGCGCTCACCTCGATCAGAACCGCGTGAGCGCCGGCCACCTCCTCGATCGCCGCGGCGCGCGACGTGGCGATCGAGGTCACGGTCACCCGGTCGAAGATGCCGGCGCGGTCGGTTCGGGACGTCGTGTCGGTCCACGCCGCGTTCAGCGTCAGGCCGCCCGCCGGGATCCTCGGATAGAGGTCGCGTAAGTCGGTCAGCACCTGGGACAAGCCGCGGGCGACAACGGTGTCGGAGGGGGTGCTCTTCTTGATTTCTCCGCTCGGACTCACCACCCCGCTGTACGACAGCCCCCGCGCGGCGGCGAGATTGATCGTCACGGGGAGCGCCATCCCGGAGTCGGCGACGATCGAGTCCACGGTGAGGGTGGACGGGTAGCCGAGCGAATCGGCTGGCCCGCGGACCGTCACATGTACGAACAGCCGGAAGCCGAGCCGGCTCGAGTCCGTCTGTCCCTGGATGGTCTGGGTTGCCGAGATCCGGCGGCGGATCAGGTACTTGAGCGCGCTGGGTCCGAACCGCACCGGCTTGGGGCCGGCGGGCGGTGCCGCGTCGGGGGGGCGAGGAGCGGGAGTTGCCGGGGATGGCGTCACGGGGGGCGCGCTGGCGCGGGAACCGCCGCACGCTGCCGCCGCGCCGAGGATCGCGTAGACTGTGAAGCGTCGCAGCGTCATGCCGTGGTTCGATCCGCCTTGGTACGGCCGAAGATGGCGACCAGCTCCGGCCCGTCGCTGGAGACCCTGAGGAGCTTCCACCCGCGCCGTCGCATGTCCTGTCGCCACCCCAGCAGTTTTTCCCACTCCTCCGTCGTCGTGCGGAACACCCGCAGATCGGCGACCGACTCCCAGTGCGCCGGATACGGTTTTGAGGTCATGGGAGCGGGAGTGGTGGAGCCATAAGCCGAGTTCTGTGTGCGCGCCCCGAAGGGCGAGCAGATGGTCATCTCTCTGGGATGGCCGTCACCGGCCACCTCAAGCGGCCTACCCGCAGCTCGAACGACCCGGGCCGGGTCTCGCTGCTTATTTGGCCTTGCTCCGACTGGGGGTTGCCGTGCCGCGTCCGTTGCCGAACGCGCGGTGGGCTCTTACCCCACCGTTTCACCCTTACCCTTTGGATACAGGGCGGTCTGTTCTCTGTGGCCCTGTCCGTCGCCTTGCGGCGCCCAGGCGTTACCTGGCAGTCTGCCCGTTGGAGCTCGGACTTTCCTCGACACGCCCCTACCACCGGCGTGCCGCGACCATCACGCTCCACCGAAACCCGCGCCCGGAAGCTAGCAGCGCGCCCGCCGGCCCAGCAAGTGACGACTACTTACCAAGGCGGCGGATAAGGCGCGCGAGGCTGTCCGGGGAGAGCGGGCCCTCGGCCGTGCGAGGGCGGCCCGGCGTCCCCCCCGCTGCCGGGATCCAGAACCCGCTGTGCGCGGCGAACACGAGTCGCCCCAGGTGCGACCACGCGGCGGCGGGGAGTCGCTCCGGCACAAGCTCGAGCGCATGCACTGCCGGCGCGCCGTGCGCGCTCAGGCGCGCGAGCGGGAGCCGGACCGCGGACGCCGCTGTCAGCAGCACCACGGCCGACCCGGGCTCGGCGAGCCCGGTGGTGAGGCCCAGCGCCCACCAATCGCTGGGGAAGCGCGTGGTACGCAGCGCGAACGCCAGCTCCGGATCGAGTCGCCGCGCTTGCCCGCGCAGCTCCGCCGCGCGCCGCGCGACCGCTCGCTCCAGCGCGCCGTAATAGGCATCCAGCAGGCCGGCGTCGAGCAGCGTGTCGTACCGCTGCTCGACCGGCAAGGTCCTGAGCCGCTCGCGTCGCTCGGTGCCGAGCGCCGTGTCCGCCGGCAGCCCGGCGAGCCCCGCGCGCCAGGCGGGATCGCAGAACGCGTAGCTGTCGGTGCCCACGCCGGCGGCGTCGAGATCGATCGCCACGGCGGGGATCAGGTCGGGCGCCCCCGCCGCCAGACGGGCGAGCTGCCGCGTAGCGGGCGTCAGCGCCTGATCCCAGAGCCGGGAGTCGAGCGCGCACCACGCCGCAAGAGTATCCCCACGCACGCCGCGCGCCGGCGTGTCCACGGGAACGCGGAACTCCCGGAGTGCGATGGCCGGAATCCAGTCGAAGCTGGTCGTCTCCAGCTGGTCCACGGTCTGGCGCCACGCCGCCCGGATGGCGTCCCGCTCCCACGGCGCCGCATGGAGCGAGTCCGCCGCCCACGCGGCGGCGTCGCCGATCAGCGTGTTGAACCCCCCCACGTCGAGAAACGCGAGCAGGGAATCGAGCGACGCCCGGCGCGGTGCGGCGAACGTCCCGGGCCGCAGGGGGAGCGGCGCCCACAGCGCGCGCAACGGCTGGCGCGGAGCCCACGGCAGCGGTGGCGGCGGGGTGGCGCGCCGGCGGGCGTCCCCCGGCGCGGGGAGCGACTCCAGAACTACGTGGGCGGGCGGGGCGAGCCGCGGCGGGCGAGGCGACACGGGGCGCGGGCTGTCCAGGAGGACGATGCGCCGCCCCGCGCGAGCGGGCGGGATGTGCGCCCACTCCGCCGGTCGCCGGGTCCAGCGCGCCAGTGCGATGAGGAAGTCGCGCGTGCGGGCGAGGCCGTCCGCATCGAGCAGCGGCGTGTCGCCGGGGCGGCTCTCGAGACCGAGCACGCCCAGCGCGTGTCGGCTCGCGACCAGGACGAGCCCGTCGCCCACCCGGCTCGCCGCGGTGACGGCGGCTCCGCGACGGGCGGCGGCTGGTTGGCCGGGCGGGTACACGAACGCCGCCGCGCTCGTCCGGGCGAGCACTTGC
>QHVC01000007.1 GCA_003222205.1 Gemmatimonadota bacterium
CAGCCGAGCCACGGGACGCCGACGTGGTCGCCGACCCGGAACCGGGACACGCCGGTCCCCAAGGCCGCGACCGTGCCGACGATCTCGTGGCCGAGCACCAACGGCAGCTTCGGATCGGGCAGGTCCCCGTTAGCGACGTGGAGGTCGGTGCGACACACGCCGCAGGCCGTGACCGCGATGAGGATCTGGCCGGGGCCGGGCGCGGGGTCGGGGACCTCCACGAGGCGCAAGGGCCGGCGGGGAGCTTCGAGTAGCATCACCTGCATGGGCTATCCACAATGCGGAATGGGGAATGCGGAATGCGGAATAGAAGGGTGCGCTTCGTGCTGGAACCCACCCTTCGATTCCGCATTCCGAATTCCGCATTCATTCTGGCTCCTGCTGCGTCAGGCAGTGGATCGTCCCCAACCCCCAGACCAGGTCCACGGCGTGGATACCGATCACCGGTCGGTCCCGGAACAGCTCGGCGAGCAGCCCCAGGGCGGCGCGGTCGTGGGGGTCGTTGAAGGTCGGGACCAGGACGCCCGCGTTCGCGATGTAGAAGTTGGCATAGCTCGCCGGGAGCCGCCGGCCCTCGAAGCACAGCGGCTCGGGCATCGGGAGGAAGGCGACCTCCGGCTTCGAGCCATCCTCGAGGCGCATGCCTTCCAGCCGCTCGCGGTTTTCCTCGAGGGCCCGATAGTTCGCGTCTTTGGGATCGGTCTCTCGGCACAGGACGATTGTCCTGCGGCTCACGAAGCGGCACAGGTCATCCACGTGGCCGTGGGTGTCGTCGCCCGCGATGCCGCGGCCGAGCCAGAGGACGTTCGTCGCGCCGAGGTAATCGCGCAGCACGCCCTCGAGGTCGGCCCGCGCGAGCCCGGGATTCCGGACCTGGGTCTTCGTATCCAGCAGACATTCTTCAGTCGTCAACAGGGTGCCGACGCCGTTCACGTCGATGCTGCCCCCTTCGAGGATCACGGGACGTGTGGGCTCGATGCGCGGCAGCCGGAGCTGCTTCGCGACCAGATCCGGGATGCGGTCGTCCTTCTTCCAGTCGCGATACTTGGCCCAGCCGTTGAAGTGGAAGCGTGCGATCGCCGTCTCAGGGCGCGGCCCCGGTCGTTTGACGAAGATCGGGCCGAAGTCGCGAGTCCAGCCGCGGTTGGTGGGGAATCGGAAGAAGTCGATGCGCTCTCCCCCCACCCCGACCTTCTCGAGCACGCGCCGGGCCGCGGCCTGACGCGCGGGGGAGTCGACGAGGACGCGGACGCGCTCGCCGGGCGCCAGCCGGCGCACGATCTCCGCATACACCCAGGGGATGGGGGGGAACTTGCCCGGCCAATCGGCGGCGTTGTGGGGCCACCCGATCCACGTCGCCGCGTGCGGCTCCCACTCGGCCGGCATGCGGAAGCCGAGCGCGCCGGGCGTGGGCGACTGCGCGGCAGGCGGCACTTACGAGGGGTCGTCTAAGAAACGGGCGGTGATGCCGCCGTAAGCGTCGATGCGGCGATCCCGCAGGAACGGCCACCCGTGCCGCACCTCCTCGAGACGGCCCGGGTCCACCTCGGCGTAGAGGATCGTCTCTCGATCGACGGGCGCCTCAGCGATCACCACGCCGAGCGGATCGGCGACGAACGACGTGCCCCAGAATTCGATGCCGTCACCGCCACCGCCCTCCGCCGGGCGCTCGAGGCCGACGCGGTTCACGGCGGCGACGTACACGCCGTTCGCGATGGCGTGCCCCCGCTGCACCGTGCGCCACGCGTCCCGCTGCTCGGCGCCGAACTTCGCTTTCTCATTCGGGTGCCAGCCGATCGCCGTCGGATAGAAGAGCACGCTCGCACCCTGGAGGGCGGTGAGCCGGGCGGCCTCGGGATACCACTGGTCCCAGCAGATCAGCGTTCCCACGCGGCCGGCCCGCGTGTCGACCGCCTTGAACCCGAGGTCGCCGGGAGCGAAGTAGAACTTCTCGTAGTAGGCCGGGTCGTCCGGGATGTGCATCTTGCGGTACAGGCCGGCGGTGCGACCGTCCGCGTCGACCACCACGGCGGAGTTGTGATACAACCCCGCGGCGCGGCGCTCGAAGATCGGCACGATGACGACGCTTTCCGTCTCCCGCGCGACCGCGGCCAGAGCCTGCGTGCTGGGGCCGGGGACCGGCTCGGCGAGCCCGAACTGCGCGGGGTCCTCACGCTGCGCGAAGTAGCGCGAGCGGAACAGCTCCGGGAGGCAGACGATCTGCGCTCCGGCCCGCGCGGCTTCGCGGACTTTGGCGACGCCGTTCGCGAGGTTGGCGTCGGGGTCGGCCGCCATCGCCATCTGGACGAGCCCAATCTTCATGCGGGGAACGTAAGAAAGACCGGGGAAGGGGGAAGGGGGATGGGGGAAGGGTCCCATCCCCCCGGCGCGAGAAACTACGTCACGGTGGCGGGCTCGCGAGCGTGCACGATGACGCTGCCGCCGAGCGCAGAGCCGGAGCCCGCGAGGCTCCCCAGGTCCGTCCCGAAGTAGGCTTCTTCGCCGTGCTCGCTCAGGTCCAACCCGGCGAGCTCCTCGGAAACGCCCGCCCGCGCGCCGATGGTCACCTGCAGGAGCTTCAGGATCACGGCGGTGCCGGCGGCGGCGAAGGCCGCGGCCGCGACGACCGCGAGCAGCTGCACGCCGAGCTGCGCCGCGTTGCCGGCCAGCAGGCCATTGGCCCCGGCGGGGTTCACGAGCTTGGTGGCGAAGACGCCGGTGAGCAGGGCGCCCGTCGCGCCGGCGAGGCCGTGACACGAGAACACGTCGAGCGCATCGTCGAGCCGGCTGGCCGAGCGGATCTGGATCGCGGTATAGCTGATCCCGGCGGCGACGGCGCCGATGACGAGCGCCGCGAGCGGCGTCACGTAGCCGGCGGCCGGCGTGATGCCCACGAGCCCGACGACGAGCCCGGTCGCCGCACCGACCGCCGTGATCCTGCCGCCGCGGGACAGGTCGAGCAGCGCCCACGTGACCAACGCGGTGGCGGCGGCGGTGTTGGTATTCACGAAGGCGAGCGTCGCGAGTCCGTTGGCCGCCAGCGCCGACCCGGCGTTGAAGCCGAACCAGCCGAACCACAGCAGCCCGGCACCGAGCAGGACGATCGGCACGTTGTGGGGAGCGAGCGGGACGCGGCGAAAGTCCTTGCGCGGCCCCAGCATCCAGGCCGCCACCAGCGCCGACACGCCCGCGCTGATGTGCACCACCGTGCCGCCGGCGAAGTCGAGCGCCCCGCGCTTGAAGAGCCACCCGTCGGCGCCCCACACCCAGTGCGCCAGCGGGTCGTAGACCAGGGTCGCCCAGAGGACGAGAAAGACGGCATACGACCGGAACCGCATGCGCTCGACGATCGCCCCGGAAATGAGCGCAGGGGTGATGATCGCGAACATCCCCTGGAACGCCGCGTGCGCCTGATGGGGGATCGTGGCTGCGTAGGTGGGGTCGGGTGTGAGACCGACGCCGTGCAGGCCGACCCAGCCGAACCCGCCGAGCCACCCGCCGCCGGTGTGGAAGGCGAGCGAGTACCCCGCCACCACCCACTGCACGCCCACGAGCCCGAGGGCGATGACGCTCATCATCATGGTGTTGAGGGCGTTCTTGGGACGCACCAGCCCGCCGTAGAAGAGCGCCAGCCCGACGGTCATCAGGAGCACGAGGGCACTGCAGAGGAGCACCCAGGCCGTATCGCCGGCGGAGAGCCCGGCGTTCATGGGGTCGCCGCCTCGATCGCGGCGCGCTGCACCTCCTCGGCGTTGACGGCCGTCAGCGCGGCGTTATCCGCCTCACCCGTGCGGATGCGGATCACGCGCTCGATCGGCTGCACGAAGATCTTCCCGTCGCCCACCTCGCCGGTCCGCGCGGCCGAGAGGATCGCGTCGATGCACGGCTGCACGAAGGGCTCCGAGCAGACCATTTCGATCTTCACCTTCTCGCGGAACTCCATCACCACCGCGGTGCCGCGGTAGTGCTCGATCTGCTGGTGCTCGCCCCCGTGGCCGCTCACGCGGCTCAAGGTGATGCCGGTGATCCCGGCGCGAAACAGCGCCGCCTTGACCTCCGGTAGGCGCTCGGGGCGGACGATCGTCGTGATGAGTTTCATGTGCGACTCCGGGTACGTGGCTTGCTGGTGTGAAGCGCAAGAACGGTGCCGCCTGGGGGGCAGGGCGCAAACGAAGAGCCCGCTCCGGGGGAGCGGGCTCGTGTCATCCGACGAGGACCGGTTCCAGGACCGGCGCCTTTTTCCTGATCGCCGTCTTCGTCGGGTCCTTCCCCTGTTTGTATCGGTACAGCTTCCCGGCGTAGTTGCGGAGCACGACCTCCTTGTCGGTCAGCTTCACGACGTACTCGGGGAGCAGCGGGATCTTGCCGCCGCCGCCCGGGGCGTCGATCACGAAGTGCGGCACCGCGAGCCCGCTGGTCCAGCCGCGCAGCCCCTGAATGATCTCCAGGCCTTTTTCGACCGTCGTGCGGAAGTGCTCGGCGCCGGCCACCTGGTCGCACATGTAGATGTAGTAGGGCCGCACCCGCGCCGCCAGCAGCCGCTGCATCAGCTCCTTCATGACGTCGACGTCGTCGTTGACGCCTTTGAGCAGCACCGTCTGGCATCCCAGCGGGATCCCGGCGTCGGCGAGGCGGCCCAGCGCCTCGACGGCGGCGGGCGTCAGCTCGCGCGGGTGGTTGAAGTGCGTGTTGATGTACAGCGGGTGGTACCGCCGCAGGATGTCGCACAGCTCCGGCGTGATCCGCTCGGGGAGGTGGCACGGCACCCGGCTGCCGATGCGCAGGATCTCGAGGTGCGGGATGCCGCGCAGCCGCTGGCAGATCTCGTCGATGCGACGGTCGGAGAGCAGCAGCGGATCGCCGCCCGACATGATGACGTCGCGGATCTCCGTGTGCTCCCCGAGGTAGCGGAACGCCGACTCCAGCTGCGCCATGGGAATCTTCTCGGGGTCGCCCACCTTGCGGCGCCGCGTGCAGAAGCGGCAGTACGAGGCGCAGACCGGAGAGATGAGGAACAGCGCCCGGTCCGGATAGCGGTGCGTGATGTTCGGCACCGGGGAGTTGGCGTCCTCGTCGAGCGAGTCGACCAGGCCGTCGCGGACCTCGAGCTCCTGCACCGTCGGCACGTACTGCCGCCAGATCGGATCGTCGGGCGCCTCGATCAGGTCGACCATCGCCGGGGAGATCCGGAACTCGAAGTTCTCGACCGCCTGCTTCAGGCGCTCGATCTCCCCCACGTGCTCGGCCCCGAACCGCTGGGCGAGCGCTTCCAGGGACGCGATACTCCGCTTACGCAGTCGTTCCTGCCAAGTCTCCATCCGTCAAGTCCTTGCTGTAGATCACCAGGTCGTCACCGGGGGCGTAGTACCCCGGGATCGTCGCGGCCCTGGTGTAGCCGCGGTGCTCGTAGAAGGCCCGCGTCGGCGCGTAATCGCCGCGCGAGCTGGTTTCCGTGACCAACAGGCGGCCCTGCGCCGCCCGCAGCCGCCGCTCCACCGCCGTCAAGAGCTCGGTGCCGAGGCCCTGTCCCTGCCGTGCGGGATCGACGACGAGCCAGTACAGGTCGTAGGTCCCCTCCGTTCCCGGCGTCGGCCCCCAGCAGATGCAGCCGACCAGCGATTCGCCGTCGAATGCGCCCAGCCAGCGGTAATCGTCCTCGCCGGCGAGCGACTCGTCCAGCACTTGGACGGCGGTCTCGACCTCGGACGGCCGGAACATGCCGGTCGCCCGGAGGAGCGCCTCAACCGTCCCGCGGTGCGCGCGCTCGACGGGGCGCAGCGAGCAGCTCACGCGCGGCCTTCGCCCCCTGGGCCTCGCGCAGCGCCGCCTCGGCGATGCGCCGCACCAGCTCGGGGTATTCCCACCCGGCGGCCTGCGCCATCCGCGACAGGCCGGCGTCGTCGGTCAGGTCGGGGTTGGGGTTGACGTCGAGCACCCACGGCCGCCCCTGCTCGTCCACGCGCAGGTCGACGCGTCCGTAGCCCCCGCCCACCCCCTCCGGTCCCTGCACCACCTCCCACGCGCGCGTCGCCACGCGCACGAGCCGTTCGGCGAGTCGCTGGGCGACGAGGGCCGGGACGACGGGCACGCTCCCCAGGTCCTCGGCGGAGCCCACGTCCCACTTGGCGGCGTAGGTGAGGATCGGCCAGTGCCCCTCGGGCATGCCGGTGTAGTCGATCTCGGCGACGGGGAGCGCGCGGGTGCCGACGAAGCCGACGTTGAACTCGCGGCCGGTGACGTATTCCTGGACCAGCACCTCGTCGAACCGCTCGGTCATCGCGGCGACGCGCGCGCGCAGCGTCTTGCGGTCGGCGACGACGGACCCGCGATCGAGTCCCGCGCTCGCGTCTTCGGCAGCGGGTTTCACGATCGCCGGCAGCGGGAAGTCGTCCGCGATCGTGCCGCGCGCCAGCGTCCAGCGCGGGACCGGCAGCCCCTCGCGGGCGAGCAGCGTATTGGCGATCGCCTTGCGGCGGCACACCGCCATCGTCCACGAGCCGCAGCCGGTGAACGGGATGCCCGCGAACTCGAGCAGCGCCGCGACGTGATCCTCCCACACCGCGACGCCATGGACGCCCTCGCACAGATTGAAGACCAGGTCGGCCCGCCGGCAGGCGGCGAACCAGCGGCAGTCGTGGCGGACGGGGAGCTTCTGGACCTGATGGCCCAGCCCGGTGAAGATGGCCACGATCTCGTCCACCGCCTTCATCACGCCGGCGATGTCGTCGGCCGTCCAGTCGTCGGCCCCGGGGTCGTAAAGGACGGCGACCCTCACGCGGTCGCTTCCTGCGCCGGCGTCCCCGCGAGCGACTGCCCCGTGATCCGTTTCCAGGCGATGCGCACGACTTCCTGGATCAGCTCGTAGTAGCTCAGCCCGGCGACGCGCGCGGCCTTGGGGAAGCAGGAATTCATGTTCGGGTCGGGGATGACGCCGGGGAGCGGGTTGAGCTCGACCACATTCGGCGCGCCGGCGGCGTCGAGTCGCACGTCCACCCGGCACCAGTCGCGACACCCGAGGGCGTGGTAGGCGGCGAGGGCGACCCCCTCGATGTCCCGCGCCAGGGACGCCGGCACCGGCGCCGGGCACTGGAACAGGTCGAGAGGACGCTCGGGGGTGTCCCAGACCCACTTCGCCTCGTAGCCGTACACGGGGGTGGCGCCCGCGGGCAGCGCCGCGAAGTCGATGCCGACGATAGGGAGGCACGCCGCTGCGGCGCCGTTGCCGAGGATCGCGACCGTGAACTCCGCGCCCGGCAGGTACGCCTCGACGAGCACGGGTTGGCGGTAGCGCTCCAGCAGCCACGCGACGCGCTCCCGCAGCTCCGCCGGCGAGCGGCATAAGTTGTTGACGAATATCCCCTTGCCGGAACCCTCGTGGACGGGCTTCACGAACAGCGGGAACGGCAGCTCGACGCCTCCCAGCTCTTCGAGGCGCGCAACTTCAGTGAACGGCGCCGTCGCCACGCCGCACTGCGCGAGGATCTGCTTGGTGCGCGTCTTGTGCAGCGCGAGGGCGAGCGTGAGGGAGTCGCTCGCGGTGCAGGGGACGTTCAGGAACTCGCAGATCGCCGGGACGTGGGCCTCGCGGTTCGGGCCGTGGAGGCCTTCGGCGATGTTGAAGACGAGGTGCGGGCGGGCGAGGGCGAGTTTTTGCGGGAAGAGAACGTCGGCTTCGAGCCGGACGACGTCGCCGAAGAGACTCAGAGCCTGCTCCACCGCCTCAATGGTGGAGCGATCGTCCCACTCGACGAATGCGTCGCTGCGAGTACTCGATGGGTCGTCGAGACTGCCGTCGGGGTCGGGTTTCTCGTTGTACGCGAGACCGATGCGCATGTGGTCTCGGGTGACCTCCTACAAAAAAGGCCGCGTCCCAATGCGGTCGTGAACGATGACAACCCGTTGTTGGATACCACGATAAGAAAGAAAGGCGAGATGCGCAATAGGTAAGCCGAAAAAAAATTCGGAGAACCGACGACCGAAAACCGAGAACCATCGTTCTCGGTTGTCGGTTTACGGTTGTCGGTAATCAAACCTTGTGGTAGGTGACCCGCGCTGCTTCCTGTTTGTCGTCGGCGACGTAGATCTCGAAGTCGGAGAACAGCGCCGGCGCTTCGCGCTGGAGGATGCCCAGACACGCGACCGCCATCCGCCGGATCTCGAGCTCGGCGCCCTCGCCGCAGCGCAGCTCGAGCGTGGTGCGCCACGCGCGCGCGTTGCCGGAGACGACGATCTTCACCTCGGTCGCATTGGGGAGCACGCTGCGCGCGGCCTCGCGGGCCATCTTGCGGCGGTGCACCTTGTCGGCGATCCACGTGTAGCGCTCCATCAGCCCTTCGACCGCGCGGACGTACGCCGCCTGCGCTTCCGCGACCTGCTTGGTCCATTCGGCTTCCAGCTTGGGGTCGCCGAGCACCGCGGGTGGGACGACGAACGCGGCATGCGACTCGTCCACGTAGCGCTGCGAGATCTGCGAGTACCCGAACCCGGCGCGATGCCGCACCAGCTCGTGCGAGCAGGAGCGCGAGATGCCCTCGATGAGCAGGACGTAGACCGAGTGCTCGAGGACGGAGCCGTGCCCCTGTTTCTTGATGTTCTCGAGGTAGTCGGCGGTGGTGCGGTTGACCGGGTTGTGCTGGCTCATGTAGCAGAGCCGCCCCGCGTACTCAGCCAGGCGCTCGCCGGGCGTTGACTCCCCGAGCCAGCGCACCTTCAAATGCTCGGGCTCGAGGAACTCGGGCCGGGCAATCAGCGTGACGCGCGGTTCGCGGAAGATCTCCATCGGGTGCCGGGTGTCGGGTGTCAGGTGCCGGGGGAATCCGCGAGAGACGTTTTCGGCGTCGCCCAGGAGGCGGTCCGCTCCAGCTGGCGCAGCCGGGCCGCGATGTCGTCTGCAATCGGGGTGGCGGCGGCGCCCACCTTGAGGTCCACCAGCGGCGCCCAATCGGCGGCGGGAAGTATAACACCCGGGTTGAGGACTTCGCCCGGATCGTACGCCCGCTTGACCTGCCGGAACAGGGCCATGACCTGGGCGCCGAACACGCGCTCCAGGAGCCCCGCGCGCAGCCGGCCGTCGCCGTGCTCGCCACTGGGCGTGCCGCCCAGCCGCACCTGCAGCGCGGTGACCGCGTCGAACAACGCGCTCACACCGTCCTCCCACCCGGGACGGGTCACGTCCGGCAGCGTGTTGACGTGCACGTGTCCGTCGCCCGCATGCCCGAAGAGCACTACCTGGACGCCGCAGCGATCGGCCGCCCCGCGCACGCCCGCCACGTACTCGCCGAGCCGCTCGATCGGCACGCAGCCGTCCTCGATCACCTGCAGCGAGCGCCGCGTCTCGGAGAGGCGGGCCAGGGCGGGACTGGCGAGTGTGCGGACCTTCCACAGCCGCTCGAGCCCCGGGCGGTCCACGGCCGTCTCCACGTGCGCGGTGAGGTGCTTCAAACCCCGCACGGCGTCGCCCACCACCCCCCGGGCCGCCATCGCCGTCTCGCGCTCGAACTCGACCAGGAGGAGGCAGGCGAGCCCCGCCGGGAGGGCCACGCCGGCTTCCTCTACAAAGGAAAGGATGGTGCGGTCCAGGAGCTCCACGGCGGAGGGGTTCAAGGCGAGCAGGTAGGGGACGGCGTCGCTCAGCGCCTCCAGCTCGCCGAAGCCGAGGGCGACGCCGGCCACGTCCGGGAGAATGGGCTCGAGCCGCCACTCGATCTGGGTGATGAAGGCGAGCGTGCCCTCGGAGCCGATCAGCAGGTCGAGCTCGTCGCCGGACTCGGCGAACGCGTCCAGCGCGTAGCCGCTGGAGTTCTTCCGGGTTCTGGGGAAGTGCCCGTCCACGAGGTGTCGGGTGTCAGGTGCCGGGTGCCAGGGCCCCGCGCCGCCCCCCCGGTGCACTGTGCGGGGTTCACCGCTCGCGTCGACTATTTCAAGGCTCTCGATCCATTGACGCACGCTGCCGTAACGAAGGGAGCGGGGGCCCGCCGCGTTGGTGGACACCATCCCGCCGGACGTCGCGAACGCGCCAGAGGAGGGATCGGGCGGCAGGCGCAGACCGAGGCCCCGCGCCGCTGCGTTGATTTCCGCCCAGGTGACCGACGCCCCGGCCCGCGCGAGGCGTCGCGCGGGGTCCACAGTCAACGCGTGGAATCCCTGGCTCAAGTCGACGATCACGCCGCGCCCCACGTTGCCGCCGGCCATGCCACTACCCGCGCCGCGTGGCACGAGCGGCGTGCGGGTGTCCGCGGCCCAACGCACCAGCGCCGTCAGCTCCGCGACGCTCCCGGGAACGGCGACGGCCCGCGGCAGGATGCGGTAGATGCCCGCGCCCTCCGAGTAGGCGGCGCGGCTCCGGTCGTCGGCAAGGAGCGCTGGTGTCGCGGTCACGATGTGTAAACTTGACATTCCCAGGACAGCGCGTGAAGCTACACCCTTCCCCATGACTCCGACCGCCGCACCCGCTCCGCCGGCGCCGCCGCGCGCGCAGCTCATCCATATCGAGACCGACCGCCGCCTCGGCCACGAATGGGACGAGTGGGATGGGAAGCCACTCCCCAACCGCGGCGATTTCAGCGCGCCCGCCCGCCTGTTCTTCGGCTACGCGGCGCTCACGCTCGCCGTCGCCCTCGGGGCCTTCGCAGCGGTGTTGTTCCTGCTCCAGCCGCGCCTGGCCACGTTCCACCCGCTCGTCCCCCGCGTGTTGTGGCTGACGCTCGGCGGCGCGGGCGTCGTCGCATGGGCGTGGCTGGCCGTGCTGGCCGTTTCCTTCTATACGGGCGCGAGCCTCTTGCCCGAGCGGCTGCTGGAGCGCGGACCGTTCCTGTGGCTGATGAACGTCACGTCGTTCGTCTCACGGGCGTTCGGCCGGCGCGATTGGGTGGAGCACGCGGCGATCGACATCTACAATACGCTCGCCGAGCGGCGCCGCCGCCGCGTGGGCAAGGGCGAGCTGCTGGTGCTGATCCCGCGGTGTCTTTCGAAGGGGGCGCTGGACGGCGTGCTGGCGATCGCGGGGCGCTACGACGTGCCGGTGTTCGTCGCGACGCGCGGGCAGCTGGCGCGCCGCGTGATCCGCGAGCGGCGGCCGCGCGCCGTCGTGGCCGTCGCGTGCGAACGCGACATGATGACCGGCCTGCGCGACGTGGCGGGCAAGCTCCCCGTCTTGGGGCTCACCATGCGCCTCCCCAACGGCCCCTGCCGGGACGCCGAGCTGGACCTGGACCGGATGGATGTCTGGGTGCGGGGGTTGGTGGGGGCGTAGGCTTCAGGTTCCCAGCTTCTTCTTCAGCTCGTCGATCATCCGCTCCACCAGCTTCGCTCCCTCGTGCCCCGGCGGCACGAGCACCTCGAGGTCGCGCTCGGGGCGCGAGGGGTCGAGCACCGGCCGGTACACCGCTTCAACGGTCAGCCGCGACTTTCCCGGGGCGTCGGGATCGGCCCAGCAGCGGATCTTGAACGTGCCGGCGAGGTCGCCGGGATCGCGATCGCCGCGGATCGAGCGTTTGCTCCGCGGTTCGAACCACGCCGTTTCCACGTACGCATCCTGCGCATTCGCGAGCTCCACCTGCAGGCCCTGGGCGGTCAGCCAGGCCTGGACCTCGGCGGCGACGCGCGGCGGCCGGGCGTAGAGCACGACGCTCGGCGCCTCCGGCAACGGCATGAAGTCGGGGCGGGTGGTCGTGGGAGTGCAGGCGAGAAGAAACAACACGAGCAGGGTCGGGCGGAGACGGGCGGGGACGGGCCGTGTCGGACGCTCGTGCCCGACTCTGCCCGACCCTGCCCGACTCTGTCGCATCTCAGTGCGTATGCGGAGGCGTCCCAGGAGCATGCACATGCGACGTATCTCGGGCCGCGCTCCCGTGCTCGTGCTCCATCGAGTCCGCATCTTCACCGGCCTCGTGGTTATGCCCCGCGCGCCGGTCCAGCATCTCCCGCTCCATCGTGCGCATCGGGACCCCCGCGGCGTGCTCGAACACCATCTGGCCGCCGACGACTCCGGTCCACGTCACCAACACGAGACCGGCGACGGCCAGGACGCGCAGCACCCATTCTTCGGCCGCGGTGGTGCGGAACCGTCGCCACAGCCGCCACACGAGCAGCGCGGTGAACAGGCTCATCGTGATAAGGCCGAGCGTCTCGTGCTTCTCCATCAGCTCGTGGATGGCGTCGCCGTGCTCGATCACGTCGCTGGCCTGCTCGCCGGCGATCACGGCGAGCCAGCCCCCCAGCACCCCCGCCCACAGGGTCCAGATCGCCGCCCACCTGAGCGACTCGCGCTTGAACGCCCAGGCGGCCAGGTCGAACAGCACGCCCACAGTGAGCAGGGCGGCCGGTAGGTCGTTCAAGGCGGCGTGGAGCCGCGGCCAGTCGTAGCCCAGGATCATGGTGCCGGTTCTCCCGAGAGGGGTGGCGGTCTAGAGGCCCAGATTCGCGACGGCGGGTGGGGTCGCCGAGTAGTCGTAGAACCCCTTCCCGCTCTTCTTCCCGTACATCCCTGCGAGCACCATGCGCTTGAGCAGCGGCGGCGGGGCGTAGTGCTGCTGCTTATACTCGGCGAACATGATCTCGGCGATCTTGTAGGTGGTGTCGAGCCCGACGAAATCGAGCAGCGTGAGCGGCCCCATCGGATAGCCGCAGCCCAGCTGCATCGCCTTGTCGATGTCGGGGATGGTGGCGACGCCGTGCTCGACGGCGCGGATCGCGTCGAGCAGGTACGGTACCAGCAGCAGGTTGACGATGAACCCCGAGTTGTCCTTCGCCGCCACCGCCTCCTTGCCGAGCGACTTGGCGAACGCGAAGGCGCGCCGGAACGCCTCGTCCGACGTCGTCACCGTGCGCACGACCTCGACGAGCGGCATCAGGGGCACGGGGTTGAAGAAGTGCAGCCCCACGAAACGGTCGGCGCGCTTGGTGGCCGCGGCCATCGCGGCAATCTTGAGGCTGGAAGTGTTGGAGGCGAAGATTGTGGACGGCGGGCAGAGGCCGTCCAGCTCCTTCCACATCTGGTTCTTCAGGTCCAGGTCCTCGGTCACCGCTTCGATGATGATGTCGCAGCTCTTCAGGTCCGCCACCGCCGTCGTAAAGCTCAGGCGCTTCAGCACCGCGTCGCGATCGGGGGCGGCGAGTTTGGCCTTCTCGACGAATTTCGCCAGGGACTTCTCGATGCCGGCGCGCGCCCGCTCGCCGATCTCTTTGGAGACGTCGCGGGCGATCGTCTCGTAGCCGGCGGTTGCCGCGACCTGGGCGATGCCGCTGCCCATCAGGCCGCAGCCCAACACGCCTACACGCTCAATGTCGGCCATGTTTGATCGTTATCGGTTCACGGTTACCGGTTGTCGGTCACTTCAGCGCACGACGGATTTCTTCGGCTATCCGGACGATCGGGCTGCCGCCGGGGCCGGGCAGCGCGCGCTCCGCGCGGACCTCGCCGCGCTCGAGGCGGTCCAGCACCTGCTCCAGTCCCACCTGGATCTTCTCGTTCTCGGCGCGGTGCCGGCGCGTGACCACGAGGCCGAGCAGCGCCAGGATCGGCGCGGGCAGGTACGCCCACGGCAGCAGCACCCCGAGCGGGATCGCGGCCACGGTGGCGGCGATGCCCAGTCCCGCGATCACCAGGGCGCCCTGGATGCGGACGGCGCGCTCGCGCCGCACGTCGGCGGTGAGCTGCACGTGGCAGAAGCCGGGCTCGAGCTGCGTGGCCTGGCCCAGAACTTCGTTGGTCCGTGCCAGGGCGTAGTGCTTCCCACCCGCGCCCAACGCCCGCTGGATGGAGGCGAACGCGCCGCGCTTGGCTTCCCAGGAGGTGCGGTCCGGGTAGCGGCGCTTGACCTGGAGCGATTCCTCTTCCTCCATCCAACGGGAGAGGGCGCGCTCGACGTTCGCCCGGTCGCCGGGGACGACGCGCGCCGCCGCCAGCCGGTCCGGTCCGACCAGCCAGGCGCCGAGGCCGCGCGGGACTTCGACGACGGCGCGCGTGCGCTCCTCGAGCAGCGCCTGCCGCAGGTACGCCGCCGGGATCCCGACATCCTTGCCGAGGGCGACCAGCTCATTCTCGGTGAGCCCCTCGCCGATGTCGCGCTCGGAAGCCTGGAGCTCCGCCGCCCGCTGAATGATGCGCTCCAGCGCCTCGCGACTGATCAGCTCCTGGCCCATCCTAGACCTTGGCCCGGTCGCGCTCCGGCGCCGCCGGCACGGACTCGCCCGTCCGGGCGGGGAGCGCGGGGGCGCCGCCCCCTCCCCGAATGGCCTCGAGCAGCCCCTTGAACAGGTCGATCGGGATCGGGAAGATCGTCGTCGAGTTCTTCTCGGAAGCGATCTCGGTGACCGTCTGCAGGTAGCGGAGCTGGATGGCCGCGGGCTCGGCGCCGATGATGCGCGCCGCCATGGCCAGCTTCTCGGACGCCTGCAGCTCCCCTTCGGCGTTGATGACCTTGGCGCGGCGCTCGCGCTCGGCCTCCGCCTGGCGCGCCATGGCGCGCTTCATCTCCGGCGGCAGGTCGACGTCCTTCACCTCCACCGCCGACACCTCGATGCCCCAGGACTCGGTGCGCGAGTCGATGATGTTCTTCAGGATGGCGTTGATCTTCTCGCGGTTCATCAGCAGCTCGTCCATCTCGGTCTCGCCGAGCACCGAGCGCAGCGTGGTCTGCGCGAGCTGGCTGGTCGCGTAGAGGTAGTTCTCCACGCCGATCACCGCCTTCACCGGGTCTATGACCCGCATGTACAGCACGGCGTTGACCTTGATCGAGATGTTGTCGCGGGTGATGACGTCCTGCGGGGGGATGTCGAGCGCGACGACGCGCAGCGACACCTTCTGCATCCGTGCGAACAGGGGCGGGAGGTAGATCAGCCCCGGCCCCTTGGAGCCCCACGAGCGGCCCAGGAAAAAGTACACCGCGCGCTCGTACTCCCGGAGCACGCGCAGCCCCGAGAAGAGATACAATCCGACGATCGCGAGGATGGGAACCAGTGCGTCGCCCATGGCCGCTCCTTCCTGCTAGGTGGGGAAGGCTTCGACGACGACCGCCGCGCCCTGACCGCCCCCGATGCACGCGGACCCCAACCCGAACCTTCCCTTGCGCTGCCGCAAGGCGTGGAGCAGGTGGATCGTGATGCGGGTGCCGCTCGCCGCGAGGGGGTGGCCGATGGCGATGGCGCCGCCGTGCACGTTCGTCCTGGCCCGGTCCAGTCCCAGCTCCCGCTCCACGGCGAGGTACTGCGGGGCAAACGCCTCGTTCACTTCGACGAGGTCCATCTGCTCCAGTTTCATCCCCGCCTTGGCGAGCGCTTTGCGGGCCGCGGGGGCCGGGCCGATGCCCATGTACTGCGGCTCGACGCCGACTACCGCCCACGACACCAGCCGCCCCAATGGCTTCAATCCCTGCGCTGTGGCGAACGCTTCGCTCGCGATCACCGTCGCCGCCGCGCCGTCGCAGATCCCCGAGGCGTTCCCGGCGGTCACCAGACCGTCCTTCTTGAAGTACGGCTTCAAGCCACCGAGCCCCTCGAGCGAGGTCTCGGGCCGCATGTGCTCGTCGGCGCGGAACTCGACGTCCTTGCCCTTCACTTTGACGGGAACCGCCACGACCTCGTCCTGGAAGACGCAATCGTCCCAGGCCTTCTTGGCGCGTTGCTGGGAGCCGAGGGCGACTTCATCCACCTCGCGCCGCGTGAGTTTGTACTTCTCCGCGAGCTTTTCGGCGGTTTCCGCCATCGAGAGGCCGCACTGCGGGTCCTTGAGCGCTTCCCACAGCAGGTCTTCGAGCGGTGCCGGGGGCCCCAGTCGCAGGCCCCAGCGGGCGCCGTGCACGACGTGGGGTGCCTGGCTCATCGATTCCGCCCCGCCGCACAGCACGGCCTCGGCCTCGCCGAGCAGGATGAGCTGAGCGCCTTGGGTGATGGCCTCGAACCCTGAGCCGCACAGGCGGTTGACCGTGACGGCGGGCACCTCGATCGGCAGACCGGCTTTGAGAGAGACGTGGCGGGCGCAGTAGATGGCATCGTTCGACGTCTGCAGCGCGTTGCCGAACACCGTGTGGCCGATCTTCTCGGCCGCGACGTGGGAACGTTCGAGCGCGTGCCGCGCGGCGACCACGCCGAGCTGGGTGGCTGAGAGATCCTTCAGCGATCCGCCGAAGGTGCCGAAGCCGGTGCGCACGCCGGAGAGGAACACGACGTCGCCACCGGCGCCCTGGGTTTTCATGGAAACACAGCTCCCCTGGTCAGACCGGTGAATATCGGCGGTCGGGCGGGGGGGCGGTAGGGCGGCGCTACGCCGCGACGCGTCCGGAGAAGCGCTTCCACACCGCGAATGCCGGTACCCCTGTCGCGACGATGCCGAGCCCGACCAGCGCCTGCCTGGGTTGGGCGGCAAGTGTGTTCGCCACGATGGCTGCCGCGGCGAGGATGAACAGCGCCGGCGTCACCGGATAGCCCGGCGTGCGGAACGGTCGCGGCGCATCCGGGAAACGGCGCCGGTACACGAACACGGCCGCCGCGCCGAGCGCGAAAAAGATCCAGCTCGTAAACACGACGAACCGGTACAACTGTTCAAAGGTGCCGGACGCGGCGAGCACCGCAGCCCACGCGGCGCTCACCCCCACCGCGACCGCTGGCGTGCCGAACCGCGGGTGGACCTCCGCCAACCGCCGGAAGAACAGGCCGTCGCGGGCCATTGCGTAGAACAACCGGGGCGTGGTGAGGACCAGCCCGTTCGCGGCGCCGAAAATGGACACCAAGATCGGCAGCGTCACGATCGTGCCCAAGCCAACGCCGAAGAGGGAGCCCGCCGCGTCGGCGGCGACGCGCTTGGAAGCCACGACGCCACCAGGTCCCAGAGCGGCGATGTAGCCGACGTTGGCGAGCAAGTAGATCCCGATGAGCAAGGCCGTCCCGACGACGATGCCGCGCGGAAACGTGCGCTGCGGGTCCACCGTCTCCCCGGCCGAGAACGTCACGTATTGCCACCCCTCGTAGGCCCACAACACGCCGATCAATCCGATCCCTGCACTCGAGAGCAGCGTCGTCGTCATCGGGGCCGCGAAGAGCTTCACATCGCTGCCGCCCAGGCCGCGCCCCACCGCGAGCAGGCCGACGGAGAGGAGGAGGAGCGCTCCCACCTTGATGGCGGTGGCCACGTTCTGGACCGTGGCCCCGCGCCGGGTGCCGCGGATGTTCACCCAGGTCACAGCCGCGATGACGAGCAGGGCGGCGAGCTTGCTCTCCAGAGGGCCGATCTTGACCAGCTGCGGCAGGTAGCGCGTGCCGAACGCGACCGCGAGCGTCGCGATCGAGCCGCTCGCGATGACGAAGAACATCGCCCACCCGTACAGAAAGGCGACCAGCGGCCCGAACGCCTTGCGCATGTACACGTAGATCCCGCCGGCGTCGGGTTCCATCGCGCCCAACTCCCCGTAGGTGAGCGCCCCGAGGAGCGAGAGCACGCCTCCCCCCGCCCACACCAGCAGCGCCCACCCAACGTCCTGCTGGGCGTGGGCGAGTACGTCGCTGGGGACGAGGAAAATGCCGGACCCGATCACCGTCCCCACCACGATGAGAATCAGGTCCCGAAGACCGAGAACCCGCGCCAGTTCGCGCGGCATCAGTGGCCCGCCGCCATGCCGTCCTTGCGGGGATCGGAGCCGCCGGCGTAGCCGCGCGGCAGCCGGATGATCGCCTGCGCGCCGCCGAACGCCACGCCGCGCTCGTCGGCGATCTCGTGGCCCAGCGCTTGGAGCGCGCGCCGCACGTCGTCACCGATCGCCGGCTCCAGCGCCACGCGGCGGTGGTCCAGATGCCGAAACCGCGGCGCGTCGATCGCCTCCTGCAGATCCATCCCGAACACCAGGAGATTGAGCAGCACCTGCACGTGGCCCTGCGGCTGCATCGAGCCGCCCATCACCCCGAAGCTCATCCACGGCTGATCGACCCCGGCGCTGTCGGGCCTGGTGACGAACGCGGGGATGATGGTGTGGAACGGCCGCTTCCCGGGGGCGGCGGTGTTGGGCAAGCCGGGCTCGAGCGTGAACCCCGCGCCGCGGTCGTGCAGGGCGAATCCCGTGCCCGGCACCACGACCCCCGAGCCGAACAGGTCGTAGAGGCTGTTGATGAACGAGACCATGTTGCCCGCGGAGTCGGCGACCGTGAGGTAGATGGTTTCGCTCGCCGTCGCCGCTTTGCCCGGCGCGGGGCGGTCGGCGGCGCGCGCGGGATCGATCTGCGCGCGCCGCTGCGCGACGAACGCGTCGCCGAGCAGCGCCGCGACCGGCGTCGTCATCTCGGCCGGCTCGCCGACGTACCGCGCGATGTCGGCGTACGCGACCTTCTTGGTCTCGATCAAAAGATGGAGGTAGGCCGCGGTGTTGTGCCCCAGGCTTTTCAAGTCGTACGGCTCGAGGATGCGCAGCATCTCGAGCGCCGCGACACCCTGGCCGTTGGGCGGCAGCTCCCAGACGCGGTAGCCCCGGAACGGCGCGGAGATCGGCTCGACCCACTCGGGCCGGTGCGCGGTGAGGTCGTCGAGGGTCAGGTAGCCGCCCAGCGCACGCACGCGGTCCACGACGCGCCGGCCCAGCTCGCCGCCGTACAGCGCGCCGGGACCCTGATCGGCGATGAGCCGCAGCGTGCGGGCGAGGTCCGGATTCCGAAACCATTCGCCGGCATGCGGCGCGCGGGCGCCGTCCACCAGGAACGTGGCCCGTGCGCCGTCGTCTTTCTTCAACTTCTCGGTCTCGTCAGCCCACTCGCGCGCGATGATCGGCGTGACGGGAAAGCCCTCGTCGGCGTAGCGGATCGCGGGCGCGAGGGCCTGCGCGAGGGTGATCGTGCCGAAGCGCTTGAGCAGCGCGTCCCACCCCGACAGCGCGCCGGGAACGGTGACGTCTTCCACGGTCTCCTCCGGCATCGTCTGGTGCCCGCGGGCGAGCAGCGCGGCACGCGTCATCAGGCTGCCCGCGCGGCCGCTGGCGTTCAGGCCGTAGAGCCGGTGGTCCTTCGCCGACCACACGATCGCGAACATGTCGCCGCCGATGCCGGTCATCTGCGGTTCGACGACGTTGAGCACGGCCGCCGCCGTGACCACCGCGTCGATCGCGTTGCCGCCGCGCTCGAGCACCCCCAAGGCGGCGGCGGTGGCGAGTGGTTGGCTGGTCGCGGCCATCCCGTGGGGGGCGTAGACGGTGGAGCGATGGGCCATGGTCGAGGGGCGGGGGGTTTGGGCTACAAAGCACAAGAGAAGAAGAGTCTTCATATCCGATCGATGATGGCGGCCGCCACGTCGCGGGTCGTCGCGGTGCCGCCCGCGTCGGGGCTGCGGACACCGGCGGCCAGGGTCTCCTTGACTGCTCGCTCGAGAGCGCGCGCGGGCTCGGCGTGGCCGAGCTGCTCCAGCATCAATGCTCCGGTGAGCACGGCGGCGACCGGGTTCGCGACGCCCTTGCCCGCGAGCGGCGGCGCGGAGCCGTGCACCGGCTCGAACAGCCCCGCGCGGCCGGGGTGCAGGTTGGCGCTCGCCGCGAAGCCCAGCCCGCCGACCAGTCCCGCGCCCAGGTCCGACAAGATGTCACCGTAGAGATTGTTCGTCACGATCACCTGGAAGCGCTCGGGCTTGCGCACCAGGTCCATCGCCAGCGCGTCCACGTAGCGGTGCTCGGCCTCGATCCCGGCGTGCGCGGCCGCCACCGCCTTGAACTGTTCCTGCCACACCCGGTGTGCGGGGACCGCGTTCGACTTGTCGCTCATCGTGACGCGGGTCTTGCCGTGCGTTCTCGCCCACTCGAACGCCGCCCGGATGATGCGCTCGACGCCCCTGGCGGTGTTGATCTCCTCAGCGATGTACGTCTGCCCTTCGACGCGACCCCGCCCCAGGTAGACACCTTCGGTGTTCTCCCGAAAAATTACGAAATCGATGTTGCGGTCCGACTGTCCGACCGTCCGACCGTCCGACCGGAGGGGGGTGAGGTCGGGGTGGAGAAGGCGAACCGGCCGAAAGTTGATGTAGAGATCGAGCTTGAAGCGCAGCCCGAGCAGGATGTCGCGGGCGTGCTCGTTGCCGGGGACGCGTGGGTCGCCGATGGCGCCGAGGAAGATCGCGTCAGTGTCGTCCCGCAGTTTCCGAAACGCCTTCTCCGGTAACGTTTCACCCGTCTTCAGGTAGTGGTCGGCGCCGTAGGGGAGCCGCTCCCACGCGAGCGCGACGCCGTGCTTCCCGGCGGCGCGCTCGATGATCGGGATCGCGGCCTCGATCACCTCAGGGCCGATGCCGTCGCCGGCGATCACGGCCACGCGGTGGGTTGCCTTCTCAGTCCGACGGTCCGACCGTCCGACCGTCCGACTCATTCAAACCCCGTCGCGCGGCCGCAGCCCGCGCAGTACGCCCAGCCCACGTCCACCTCCGCGCCGCACGCCGGGCACTTGAGCTCGCCGAGCGGCGGCTGCCCGCAATGCGGACAGAAGTTGACCTTGCGGCCGGCCGGGAGCCCACCACCGCAGTAGGGGCAGCGGCGCGCTGCGGCCGGCTCGCCTTCGTCAGCCAGCTCGAACGTCGGCTCCTCGGCATCCGGTCGCGGTTCGCCCGGCGCCGGCGAAATGGGGTTCTCTCCCGTCCAGCTCACCGGTTCCTCCTCCTCGGCTTCTTCCTCTTCTTCCGGCTGGGGCGGCCCGTAGCGGGTGTCGCCGCGCAGGAACCGCTCGGCCGCGAGGCGGTTGATCATCACGCGGCAGTCGGGGAAGTTGCGGAAATACGCCGTGTCGGGGCTGGTGGCGGTGACTTCGCGCTGCATCGCCTCGCGCACGTCATCGGGCTCCAAGCGCAGGTACCCGCGCTCCCCGGCGAGCAGCCGCAGCACCGTCATCTCGTAGTCCTGGTGCGTCGCCACGTTCAAGTGCGAGCGGTTCGACCGATACGGCACGAGCCGCTCGTAGACCTCCGCGGCGGGGAACGGCACCGCGAGGCGGTTGTCCTTCGAGAGCCCCGTCACCAGCAGCTCAAACAAGCGATCGAGTTCATCGGGCATTGGGAACTCCAATGCGGAATGCGGAATGGGGAATGCGGAATGCTAAGGCGAGGTCGTGCGCCACGACGCCCACCGGGAAATTCCGCATTCCGCACTCCGCATTCCGCATCACCGCACCACCACCACGCCCTTCATGTACGGATGTGGCGTGCAGTGGTACGTGTACGTCCCCGCCCGGTCGAAGCGCCGCACGAACGTCGCCCGCTGCGCGAGCCGACCCGAATCCGGGCCGTCGTCGAAGGTGACGGAGTGTTCCAGGGGATCGGCGTTGGTCCAGCGCACGGCTTCGCCGACCGCGACCGTCACCGTGTCGGTGCGGAAACGGAACCCGTGGATCTCGACCGCCGCCGCCGCCGGGCCCCCCGCGGCGAGCGCAGGGGCTGTTGGGCGATGGAACCACGGGCTGAAGCGGGAGAGGTGGAGCGGGATCGTGAATTCGAAGCCGTAGAGTTTCTTCGCGAACCCTCGCGAATTGCCCTCGATCGTGCTGGTCGTGGCGTTGCTGACCTGGAGCGAGAAGGTGTGAGGCGAGCCGGGGATCACGAAGTCCAGCGCCGCGCTCCACGCGGCGCGTGTGGTGGGTCCCACCAGCGATCCCACGTCCGCGCTCACGGCGATGTAATCGCTGAGCCGTGCGACCACGCCGCCGGCGAGCGCCGCGCGCGCCGTCGTGGCCCGGTACGGATGGCTCATGGCGCGCGCCGCGCCGGAGAGCGTCACCGGCCCGCGCGTGTAGTCGACGCCCACCTCGGCGTCGCCGCTCTGGGCGAGCGCGTTGTAGGCGGGGGTTACCGCGACGGCGAGCCCCGGGGCTCCTTCGGCGCCCAGCGCCCGCCAGCGCACGGACCACTCGCTCTCGTTGTTGTCCGGTTGCCCCGGCCCGACCAAGGAGTTCGTGCCGAAGTGCCAGCCCACGGCGAGGGCGCGGCCCAGGCCGGCGGCGACCGTGAAGGTGGGATAGTTGATCACTTCATGGACCGGCCCGGGGCTGACGGAGAAGCGGTGCACGAAGTTGAATTGGACGACGCCGCCGTCGGGCACCCAGGTGCCGCCGAGGTTGGGCGGCCGGTACATCAGGGACTGTGCGCTCACCGGTGCGACGGCGAAGATCAGCACTCCCAAGGCACGGACGACGCGTGTGTGCATGTGAAGCCCTCCCTCAGGGCAGTTCAATTCCGCATTCCGCATTCCGCACTCCGCATTCGTTTCACCGCCACTCGTTCTGCCACCGATCGTAGAGCACGGGCACGACCCCGCCTTGCTGCAGCACCTCGACGCCCGTCGGGTCGCGATAGGCCTTGCGGTAGAACAAGTGGGTGACGCCCGAGTTGATGATGAGCTTGGCGCACATCACGCACGGCGAGGCGCTCACGAACACCACCTTGTCGCGCACGTTCCCCGGCGCCTTGACGAGGGCGTTCATCTCTGAGTGGATGCACCCGCAGTTGCCCGGCACCGAGGAATCGCACTTGTTGGGGAGGCCGCGGGCGTTGCCGTTGTACCCGATCGCCAGGACGTTCTCCAGAGCCTGGTCGGTGATGACCGTGCCGACCTGCAGCCGGCCGCACGTCGAGCGCTTGGCCAGCTCCTCCGCCATCCGCATGTAAACCTCGTACAGAGGAATACGGGAGGGAGACGCCTCAGACGGCGCAGTGGATGACAGGTTCAAAGGGTGAGTGTTTTGCTTCACCCCGTCCTTGAAGCCGCTCACGGGATCTCCCGATCAGGATCGTAATCAGCGTAGCGGCCGCGGGCGCGCTGCTGCGCGAGCCAGGTGTCGAAGCCGGAAGGGACGAGGCCGTTGGAGCGCTCCTGCCGCTCGGCGGCGGTCGTGGCGAGGTGGTCGGCGTAGTCGTTCTTGGGGTTGTCGTTGTGGCCCCGGACCCACCCCCATTCCACCTCGTGGGCCGCCAGCACCTGATCCAACTTCTGCCACAGCTCGAGGTTTTCGAGGGCACCGCCCTTGCGGCGCCACCCCTGGCGCTTCCACGCCGGCATCCACTCCGTGACACCCTTCACCAGGTACTCCGAATCCGAGACGTAGCGCACCCGCGCGTGCTGCCATTGGCGGCGGATCCACTCGAGCGTCGCGATCGCCCCGGCGATGGCCATCTTGTTGTTCGTCGTCTGCGGCGAGCACTCGTAGAAGTCCCAGCGCGCGACGCTGTCACCCGCCGGCGCCTCCAGCAGCGCGCCGTTGCCGCCGGGGCTGGGTTTCGTGGAATCGTTCCCGAGACAACTCTCGTCCGCGTGCACCAGCACCGTGATCCGGCGCTCCGCCATCACGGCTGGATCACGACGGGGATGTCGGTGTGGCGCAGGATCTCTTCCGCGTGCGAGACGACGACGCTGGGCCGCTCGCCACCGTGCGGCACGTGGGCGCCGGCGAACAGGGCGTCGCAACGCGTGCGGCGCACCACCGCCGCGACGACTTCGCCGGGCTTCCCCGGTTCGACGTGCGTCACGAACGGGACGCCGAGCAACGACAGCGCCGCCTCCGCCTCGCCGACCACCGCGCGCCCGGCCTCCTGGTCGGCGGCGGCGTGAATCACGTGGACCGTGCTGCCGACGATGCTGGCGAACCGCCCGCACAAGTCGAGCGCGCGGCGGCTGGTCTCGCGGCCGTCGAATGCTGCAGCGCACACGCGCATCGGCGACGGTGTTCCCCCGCACACGATGACGCACCGCTCTGACACGCGGATCAGCGCCGCCACCGTGGCGCCGAGGCTCTCGGCGCTGCGAGTCGCGCCGCGGCGCCCCACGAGCGCCGCGTCCACGTCCTTCGCCAATTCGGCGAGCACGAGCGCCGCGTCGCCCTCGCGCTCGACGACCTCGACCTTGAGCCGCGCCGCGGCGACGCGCTCGCGGGCCCGCCCCAGCATCGCGCCGTCCACACCGCCGCCCGCCTCGTGGACGTGCACGACGAGCAGCGCGGCGTCGAAGCGCTGGCCGAGCACCACGGCCTGCTCGAGCGCCGCATCGGCCTGGGGGCTGCCGTCCAGCCCGATCAGGAGTCTGGTGAACACGTCGCCGTCCTCATGGGAGCACCGCGAACCACTCCAGGTCGCCCAGCGCGAACTCGAGCACCTCCCCCGTCATCGGCAGGCGCCCATGCAGGACCTCGGTGCCGCCCCCCACGCCCCGGGCTTCGAGTCGCTCGGCCACGACCACATATTCGGTCCCGCGGCGCATCAGCGCCACCCGGTGGTGCTCCCGGACGGCCCGTTCCAGCGCGTCGATCGCCTCCGGGGTGCGCGCGTGGTACTCGGGGATGGCGGGGGTCGGCATCACGCGACAGCGACGCGCCCCGGCGGCCCGGCGACCACGCGCCCGACCTGCGCGGCTGCGGGAGCCCGCTCGCGCTCCAGCGCGGCGCGGAGCGCGGGGACTTGGGGCTCCGGCAGGGCGATCAGCAGTCCCCCCGACGTCTGGGCGTCGGCGAGCAGGAGACGGGTGGTCTCGTCCACGCCGGCGGCAAACTCGACGGCGCCGGCGAGGCTCTCGAGGTTGCGGCGCGTGCCGCCGGGAATGGCGCCGCGCTCGGCCAGCTCGCGTGCGCGGGTGAGCAGCGGCACGGCTGCGGCCTGGATTTCAGCCGCCGCGCCGCTGGCGGTGAGCAGGGAGCACAGATGCCCCAGGAGCCCAAAGCCGGTCACGTCGGTGGCGGCGTGGACGTCCACCGCGCGCAGCGCGCGGGCCGCGCCCGCGTTCAGCGTCGTCATCACCGTGACTGCCGGCGCCAGGTCCGCGGCGCTGAGCAGGTCGCGCTTCAGCGCCGTGGTGAGGATGCCGGTGCCGATCGGCTTGGTGAGCACGAGAGCGTCGCCGGGCCGCGCGCCGGCGTTGGTCACGATGCGCGCCGGGTGCACCTCGCCGATCGCCACCATCCCGTACTTGGGCTCGGGGTCGTCCACCGAGTGCCCGCCCAGGACGAACGCGCCGGCCTCGCGCGCGATGTCCTGGCCGCCGCGCAGTACGTCACCGAGCAGCTCGAGCGGCACCGTGTCGCGCGGCCAGCCGACGAGGTTCAGGGCGATGAGCGGCGTGGCGCCCATCGCGTAGACGTCGGAGAACGCGTTCGCCGCCGCGATGCGGCCGAAGTCGTACGCGTCGTCGACGATGGGCGTGAAGAAGTCCACCGTCGCCACGATCGCGCGATCGGCCGTCATCTGGAAGACGGCGGCGTCGTCGCGGGTGGCGGCGTCGACGAGGATCCGCGGATCGCTCGCGACCGGCACGTGACGCAGGACCTGCGCCAGCTCGGCGGGGCCGAGCTTGCAGGCTCAGCCCGCGCCGTGCGAGAACGCGGTGAGGCGAATGGTCATGCTCGGAAATATGACGGGGATGGGGGATGCGTGATACGGGATGCGGATCAGCCGAGTCGCCACGCCAGGACCGCGCCGGCCAGGACATAGCGGAGCACATCGCGGGCTGTGCGGATGATCGTCTCCCGCCGCTGCGGCGGGGCCGGGCCCTGCACCCGGGCGGACGACACCATCAGGCCGACGAGCAGGAACACCAGCCACCACTCGCCGCTGCCCAGCGAGTCGAACCACAACGAGCCGAAGAGCGTGGCGACCAGCGCCTCGAGCGCCCGCCAGGCCACGTCACTCTTCGTAAACATCCACATTCGGCCCGGTTTCGTCGGGTCGGCGTTCCGGAGGGGGATCCCGACGCCACCGACGATGATGAAGACTATCGCGACCGGGATCCAGGCGAGGACGAGCCGGCCGAGCGTCACTCGCCGCGGCGCGTCCGGGGCACGTAGCCCGGCCCGCGCAGCCCCCGGCCGGGCCGGGCGCGCGTCACCTTGCCGTGATCGAGCACCTTCTGGCCGTTCACGAACACGTAGGCGATTCCGGCCGACGGCTGGTGCGGATTCTCGAAGGTCGCGCGGTCGATGATCGTCGCCGGGTCGAAGACGGTGATATCGGCGAAAAAGCCAGGCTTGAGGAGCCCGCGCCCGGTAAGCCCCACGCGCTGGGCCGGGAGCGAGGTCGCCTTGCGGACCGCGAACTCGAGCGGCATCAGCTTCTCGTCGCGGACGTAACGTCCCATGATCCGCGCGAACGAACCGTAGGTGCGGGGATGCGCGCCGTCACGGCCGAACGGCCCGTCCGGCGCGACGCCGCCGAAGTCGGTGTCGAACCCGGTCCACCACGTCTGCAGCGCCACGCGCACGTCGGGCTCGCTCATCAGGAAGTAGATCGCCCCGGTGCGCGCTCGCTCGGCGGTCACCAGCTTGAACAACGTCTCATACGGATCCTCGTGGCGCAGCGCGGCGACCTCGCTGAGCCGCTTGCCCGTGTACTGCTTGAGTGAGTCCGCGAACGGCAACACGATCACGCCGCCGGGGCCGCCCGCCGCCCGGATGAAACGGTCGGTCGACCGGGGCGAGGCCACGAGCTCGGCGCGGATGCGGGCGCGCGTCGCGGGGTCGGCGAGCCGCTGCAGCATCGAATCCACGCCGCCCGAGTGGGCCCACGCCGGGATCGAGGCGTCGAGCGAGGTCGCGCCGGCGAGGTAGGGGTAGAGATCCGCCGTCACGTCGAGCCCCGCGGCCCGCGCCGAATCGATGCGGGCGATCACGTGCGGCATCCGCCCCCAGTTCAAGCGCCCCGCGATCTTGAGGTGCCAGATCTCGGCGGGGATCTTCGCCTCGGCGGCGATGCGGAACACCTCGTCGAGGGCCGAATCGATGGCCCCGCCTTCGTTGCGCATGTGCGTCGCGTAGATCCCGCCGTGGCGGCGGGCCGCCCGCGCCAGGGCCACGAGCTCTTCGGTGGGCGCGTAGAACGCGGGGGCGTACTCGAGGGCGGTGGACACTCCCAGCGCGCCCTGCCGCATCATCGTGTCCACCAGCGCCGTCATGTGGGCGAGCTCGGCCGGCGTGGCGCGCCGGTCTTCCTTCCCCACCACGGCGAGGCGCACCTGCGTCGCACCGACGAAGGTGGCGATGTTCACCGTCGAGCCGCTGCCCGCCAGGACGGCGAAGTAGCCGTCGAGGTCGCGCCAGTCCTCGCGGTAGCCGTACTTCTTCATCACGTCGGAATCGTCGACGACGAGCTGGTCGGTGAGCGGCGCGACCGAACCGCCCTCCCCCGTGACTTCCGTGGTGATCCCCTGGGTGACCTTGCTGAGGACCCGGCTGTCGGCGAGGGCGTTGGTCTCGGACTGCCCCAGCATGTCGATGAATCCGGGCGCCACGACCAGCCCGCGCGCGTCCACCGTGTCCCGGGCCCGGGCGCCGGGCAGGTACCCGACGGCGACGATGCGATCGCCCCGGATCCCCACGTCTCCCTGCCAACGGGGGTTGCCGCTCCCGTCCACGATCCAACCGCCGGTGAGCAGGACGTCGTAGGGGCCGTGGTCGCAGCCGGCCACGGCGATGACCAACAACGCGGCGACGAATCTCAGTTTTTCCATGCCGTCCTCAACGAATCGGGCCGCACGATGCGGCCGCGGATCATCACCCACGCGATGTCGCGGGTGTTGTTGATGTTCTGGGCGGGGCTCGCGTTGAGCACGACGAGATCCGCCACCTTCCCCGGGACCAGAGAGCCCACCGAGTCGGCGTCCAGCAGCTGGGCGCCGTGCCGCGTCGCGGCCGTGATCGCCTCGAGGGGGGAGAGGCCGGCCTCCGTCAGCAACAGCAGCTCTTCGTGGAGCGACGCACCGGGGACGAGCAGCTGGTTGGCGGCGTCGGTCCCCGCGGCCACCAGCCCGCCGGCGCGCTTAAACTCGCGCACGAACAGATCCTGTCGTGGCCGTGCCCGCTGGAACGCGGCGAAGTCCGCGGCGCGCCAGTTGGTGCGCCTGAGCAGGCTCGTGACCTGTCGCACGACGTTGCCGGTGTCCGCCGGCACGTCGGCCATCTCGGCCCGCGAGCGTAGGCTCGTGTCCGCGAGGTGAGCGAGCGTCTCGTGGACCACCAACGTCGGGACGATCGCCACGTGGGTTTGGGCGAGCGCGCGCGCGGTCCGCGATATGGTCGCCGAGTCGAGCGCGGTCCAGCCGGTCTCCTCGCGCGTCCAGCCGGCGAGGAACAGGTCGTGGGCGCGGAAGTACGGGGCCGGGTTGCGGACCGCCGCCTCGACGACTCCCGACATGTGCTCGAGCGATGTGACGCCGGCCCGCGCCGCGGTGAGGGCGTCGGTCTTGCCCAGGTGCGCCGCCACGCGAAGGCGCAGGGTTGTCGCCTCGTCCATCAGCGGCCGCAGCAACGCGGGCGTGATCTTCGTGTAGATCTTGAGATAGTCCGCGCCCGCCGCGCCGGGTGCGGCCCGCTGATCCACCGCGCGCCGCGCCTCGGGTCCCGTGGCGACGGCCGTCGCGTTGGGGTACGTCGCCGGCACGCCGTCGATCATCGCGCCCGAGGTGTACATCCGCGGGCCGAAGACGGCGCCGGCGCCCAGATCCGCCTTGAGCGCGAAGGCGGAGTCGTTCGACAGCGCGCCCAGGTCGCGCACCGACGTGACCCCCCACGCGACGTAGCGCGGCAGCGCCCAGCGCTCCACGTGCGCGTGCGCGTCGATCAGGCCGGGGATGATCGTCTTGCCGGCGAGGTCGATCACCACGGCGCCGCGCGGAACCTTGATCTCGTTGACGCGCGCCACCGCGGTGAGACGCCCATCCTTGATGAGCAGCAGGGCGTCGGTCACGGGGGGCCCGCCCGAGCCGTCGATGAGCGTCGCGCCTTGCAGCGCGATCATGCCCTTCCCGGACGACGTGCACGCCGCCACCACGAGCGCCACGAGACCCAAGAGCAGCGGGAAGCGGGGAGCCGTCACTTGGGATCCGACGACGTGTGGTCGTGGAGGATCTGCCAGCGGTCGCCGCGTTTCTGCAGGAGCAGCGTGAACGGCCCGCTCGCCGTCACCGAGTCACCGCGCCGCAGCGCGAAGCGCGCGGTGGCGAGCGCGAGGTCCGGCGCCACGGCCCGCACGTGCAGCTCCTCGAAGGTGAGCGAGTCGCGGTGCTTGCCGGCCGCGAAATAGTCCGCCTGGTAGTGGTCGTGGAGCGCCTGCCACCCGTACTGCACGTGCCCGCGGCGCAGGTAGCTGGTGAGCGAGTCGCGGGCGTAGTCGCTCATGAAGCCCTCGAGGTCGCCGCGGTTCCAATCCGCCGCCGAGCGGCGCAGCATCACCCCGACTTCGGCCTCGGGGTCGCCGGGTGGACGTTTGGGCGCCGCGCACGCGGCCACACCGATCGCCACTACGCACCACGCACCGCGCATGCCGCGCCTCTGCAGTTCGCGAGTCGCCCCAACGTACCGTCCAACATGGCTGCCGCAACCCCGAACGTGCCGCGGGAGCGCCTGCCCGAGATGACCGTGGTCATCCGGCAAACGCTCCCGCGTGTCGTCGTCGAGGTGTTCTAGCGGCGCCTGCGGCGCGACGCCTTCTTCCGACCCTTGGCGCGCTTCGCCTTTTTCTTGGCTTTCGGGCGCGCGGCCTTCCTCTTCTTGGCCTTCTTCTTCGCCTTCTTGCGGGCTGCGGGCTTCGGCTTCGGGGCGGCCATCGGCTCGCCCATCGGCCTCATCGGGGCCGGTGTCGGCGGCGCGGGCGGCATCGGCGGGAACATGGGCTCCGACATCCCCGGACCGGACCAGCCGCTTTCCGTCACCTCCACATGCTCAAGCATCGGATCTCTCCTCCGCTGGTAGTGTTCGGGCGTGGCCTATAGCTTATCCCGCTCACTTCCCTCCGCAAGTGACGATACGCACCCGTTTTTGGGCCTTGCTGCTGGCGCCGACGGCGCTCGCGGCGCAGGGCGCGCCGCGCCCCATCTCGTTGCCGTGGCGACAGTTCGCCGAGGACCTGACGGGCCCGGCGCGGCCCGCCGGGTACACAAGCGTGGTGGGACGCCGCAGCGCCCTCATCGGTACGGAAACCGGGACATTCGAGGCGTGGGCGTGGCCGCTCAAGCTGCTGCACGGCTTCGAGCTCAGGTTCAAAACGCCACTGTACGACCAACCCGTCCCCGGACGCGACATCGCGCGGCGGGTCGAGGTCACGCCTGCCGGCGTGACCATCGTGTACGTGCACCCTGCGTTCACCGTACGGGAGCGGTTGTTCGCCCCGGAGGACGAGCCAGCCGTCGTCGCCGTGCTCGAAGTGGAGGCGGTACGGCCCCTCGAGATCATCGCTCAGTTCCGGCCCGACCTCCAGTACGCCTGGCCCGCGGGGATGGGGGGGCAATACGTCGCCTGGGACGACGCCGAGAAGGCGTTCGTGCTGTCGGAGAGCCGCCGCCAAGTGAACGCCTTCGTTGGGTCGCCGTCCGCCACGTGGGCCACGAACAACCCGTCCCACATGCTCGCCGACGCCCCCAGCGAGCTGCACATCGCCGTCGGCGACCAGGGTGCCGTGGCGATGCCGCGCCCCGGCGAGCCCGCCGGGCGCCTCACGGTGGTGCGGGCGGCGGGCATCCCGATCGTGATCGTTGGGGCAGCGGCTCCGCGCGACACGGTTCGGGCGATCTACCGCCGCGTCCTCCGGGACGCCGAGCGGCTCTACGCCGCGCGGGCGACTCACGCGCAGGCGGTGTTGGACTCCACGCTGGTGCTGCACTCGCCGGACGCGGAGCTCGATCTGGCCGTGCGTTGGGCCGAGCTGAACCTCGACGCGACACTCGCCTGCAACCCCGACCTCGGGTGTGGCCTGGTCGCGGGGTTCGGGCCCTCGGGCCCGACGAGCACCCGGCCGGGGTTCGGGTGGTACTTCGGCGGGGATGCCGCGATCAACTCGTTCGCCATGAGCTCGACGGGGTTGTGGAGCGTGGCGCGGGACGGGCTGGCGTTCTTCGCGACCTATCAGGGCAAGAACGCGCCGAACCTCGGCAAGATCCCGCACGAGATCTCACAGGGGGCCGCGCGCATCCGCTGGTTCGAGGAGTACCCCTACGCCTTCTATCACGGCGATACGACGCCCTTCTGGATCCTCGCGCTCGCCGAGTACTGGCAGGCCTCCGGCGACACGGCGACGATCCGCCGCCTGTGGCCGAACCTGCGCCGCGCCTACGACTGGGCGAAGGCGACGGACGCCGACGGCGACGGCTTGATGGACAATGCGCGGGCCGGAGCGGGGGCGATCGAGGTCGGGGACCTTCAGCAGGGGCTCAAGTCCGACGTGTACATGGCGGCGGTGTGGGTGAAGGCCCTCGAAGTGTTTCCCCGGATGGCGCTGGCGATGCGCGAACCCCAGGTGGCCGACGAGGCGCGTCGCCTGCACGAGCGCGCGCTCGCCACGCTACGCGACAAGCTGTGGCTTTCCGCCGAGCGTCGCTACGCGTTCGCGCTCCTCGATGGCGACAAGCTGTCGGGCGAGCTGACGGTGTGGCCGGCGACCGGCCTGGCGTTCGGCCTGTTCGACGAGCGCCGCGGTCAGGCGACGGCGGCGGCGCTCGCGGGCGCGGGAATCACGACCGACTGGGGTGCGCGCACCCTCGCGCCGTCGTCGCCACTGTTCGATCCGCTGCACTACAACAACGGAACCGTGTGGCCGTTCGCCACCGGGTTCGACGCGCTGGGGCTGTTCCGCTACCACAACGCGGCGATGGGGTGGGCGGCGACGTCCGCGGTCGCGCGCACCGCGTTTCTGTGGGGTCTGGGGGACAACCCCGAGGTGCTCTCGGGCAGCGTGTACGAGCCGCTCGAGACCGCCGTACCACAACAGTTCTTCGCGACCTCGATGCTGCTGACGCCGCTGGTGCGCGGGCTCCTGGGCTGGGAGGCTGATGTGCCGGCAGACCGCGTGCGGCTCGCGCCGCACCTGCCGCCCACGTGGGACTCGGTAACGGTCGAGCGGTTGCCCGCCGGCTCGGGGCGCTACACGGCGCGCCTCGTGCGCACGCGGGACACGTTCCGGGCGGCGATCGAGCGAACGAGCGGTCGCGGGGTGGACACCGTGGAGTTCTCCCCCTCGCTCCCGCTCGGGGTGACGCTTCGCGCCGTCACCGTCAACGGGCAACCGGCGGCCTGTGGCGTGCGAACTCCCGGACCGGACGTCCACGTGGACTGCACCGTCCCGCTCGGCGAACGCACGGAGATCGTGGTGCGCCACACCGCGGGATGGGAGGTCCTCCTCGAGGCGCCGCGTCCGCGGCGGGGCGAGCGCTCGCGGGCGCTCAAACTCCGCGGCCAGCGGCTCGCCGGCGACACGCTCGTGCTGGACGTGGAGGGCGTGGCGGGGACGACTTACGTGGTGCCAGTGCGGATGCCAACGGGTATGAAGGGAGTGACTATCGAGTTTCCACCGGGAGGCGATTCGGTCGACGGCTATGTGGCGCTCTCGGTGCGCGTTCTCCCACGCTGAAGCGTGGGCTCGGCACGGCACCACGCTGAAGCGAACGAACATGAGCTCGCTTTAGCGTTCTGTCTGACGAGCCCGTCCTTGAAGGATGGGAACACACGACGCCCATCACGGTGTGAAGGTGACAACTTCGCTTGACAACGTCACTTAGCGGGGCTTACGTTCGCCCTGCCATGAGCGCGCGATTCCTGCGCGCGGCCCCCGCGGCCCTGCTGGTGGTCCTGCCGGGCGCCGCGCTGGCCCAGAACGTCGCCGAAGTCCAGGTCGCCCCCCCCTCCGTCACCATCAAGGTGGGCGAACGCCTCGGCCTCCTGGCCACGGCGTTCGATCGCGTCGGCAACGTCATTCCCACCGTCCGTCCTATCTGGACCTCCAACAACGTGAACGTGGCCAAGGTCGACAACAACGGCACGGTAACGGGGGTCGCCTCGGGGGCGGCGATCGTCGAGGCCCGGGTGGGCACGCGGCGCGGCCAGGCCGTCGTGCAGGTGACGGGGTCGGGCGGCGCCCCGCCGCCGGTAACCCCTCCGGTATCCCCACCGACGGACGCGGGGACGGATGTTTTCTCCGGCCAGCCCGCCGGCTCAGGCCCGGCGGCGGCCCTCAAGATCGACCCGGCCGTCATTTACCTGTTGCCGTCGGAGAATACCCACGCCTCGCCGCGCGCCCTGCGGGACGACGGCTCGCCCGCCGCGCCGGTGCGCGTGGTCTGGAAGTCCTTGCGCGAGGACATCGCGAGCGTGGACCAGAACGGCAACATCGTCGCGCTCGCCTCGGGGCAGGGCACGATCCAGATGTCGAGCGGGACGCTGACCGCCACCGCGCCGGTCGTGGTGCAGGCGGCGGAGGTCGCGATCGCGGAACGGGGACCGCTGATCCTCGCGCCCGGGGAGCAGGACACGCTGCACGTCGTCGTGCCGACGCAGAACGGCCGCCTCGTGAGCCCCCTGGCGCTGTCCTGGCAGACGAGCAACCCGGCGGTTTTTCAGGTCAACCTGGTCGGCGCGGTGCGGGCCGTGGGCCCGGGCGTCGCGACGCTCACCGTCGGAGGCCTGCTCCAGACCAAGACCCTGGAGATCCGGGTGCACCGCGCGGTGGAGGCGTTCGCCGTGCTGCCGCGGGCGAGCGCCGAAGTCGCGGTGCCGGTCACGGCGACGGCCCGGTTCCAGGCGACCCCGCTCGCGGGCGACAACAGTCCCGTGCCAGAGGCGCGGGTGACGTGGAGCCTCAGCGACACGTCGGTGGCGGGGTTCGATCCGGCCACGGGGACGCTCACCGCCCGCAAGCTCGGCCGCACGCAGCTCGTGGCGCGCGGGCCGGGGCAGGGGCTGCAAGTCTCATGGACCGTCAACGTGATCGCGGGCTCCTTGAAGCTCGCGGCGACGCGGCTGGCGCTGGCCCCGGGCGAGCGCTATACGCTGCGCGCCAGCTTCACCGACGATTCGGGCGCGGTGCTGGGCCCCGCCTCGGGCCTGACTTGGGGCTCGGACAACACGCAGATCGCCTCGGTGGCCGAGGACGGCACCATCACCGGGCAGGGCTACGGCCACGCGCGCATCACCGGCACCGCGCCGGGCGGCAAGACCGCCGCGGCCACGGTGTACGTGCTGGGAGAGATCGTGGTGGCGAGCTCGCGGGGCGGGAAGTTCCGCCTCTACTCGATCGAGCGATCCAACCTGTCGCAGTTGCGGCCCGTCTCGGCCGACACCGGCCAACAGATCGATCCGGCGTTCTCGCCGGACGGCTCGCGCATCGCCTTCGTCTCCAACCGCGACGGCAACGCCGAGATCTACGCGATGGACGCGGACGGCACCAACGTCACGCGGCTCACCAGCGACCCGCAGCTGGACGGCCACCCCGTCTTCGCGCCGGACGGCCAGGCGATCTTGTTCCAGTCGCAGCGCGCCGGCGGGAAGCTGCAGGTCTTCTCGATGAACGCCGACGGGACGGGAGTGAAGCAGCTCACCCAGGATTCGGTCAGCTTGGCGCCGGCCATTTCGCCCGATGGCCGCACGATCGCCTACGTCTCCCTGCGCAACAAGAATTACGACATCTGGCTCATGAACCGCGACGGCTCGAACCAGCGGCAGTTTACGCGCAGCCCGCAGTGGCGGGAGAGCGAGCCGCGGTTCCTCAAGGACGGCACCCTGGCCTACCTCGTCGAGCGCCAGGAAGGCGGCCGTACCGTCCAGCAGGTGATGAAGGCGGACCTGCCCACCGGCCAGGTCACCGCGCTCTCGGGGACGGACCTGGCCCTGTTCTCGTTCGCGGTCGCGCCGGCGGGGGACCTGCTCGCGCTGGTCGTCAACGCCGAACCGGAGAACCGCCGCAACCCCTCGTATCGCGTGTACGTGCAACCGGTCGGGTCGGGTGCCGCGGTGCCGATCCCCACGCTTGGCCCCGAGCAGATGATCACACCGACGTTCCTGCCGCTGCCGTAGGCCGGGCGCGATGCGCGCCTGCGTCCTGACCGCCACGGGCGGTCTCGCCCATCTCGCCGTCACCGAAGTCCCCGACCCCGGGCCACCGGGGCCTGGACAGGTGCGCGTCGCCGTCCAGGCCGCGGCCCTGAACCACCTCGACCTGTTCGTCGCGCAGGGCCTTCCCGGCGTCGAGTACGGGTTCCCGCACATCATGGGAGCGGACGGCGCGGGGCTGGTGGACGCGGTCGGCGCCGGCGTCACGCGGGCGGTGCCCGGGGAGCGCGTGCTGATCAACCCGGGGGTCGCCGACTACAGCTGTGCGGCCTGCCGCGCGGGTGAGCATCCCCTGTGTCCCAACTTCCGGCTGCTCGGCGAGCATTTGCCGGGTACGCTGGCGGAGTTCGTCGTGGTGCCGGAGCAGAACGTGGAGCGGCTGCCACCGCTCGATCCCGCGCTCACGTGGGCGGAGGCCGCCGCATTCTCGCTGGTGACGCTCACCGCGTGGCGGATGGTGGTGACCCGCGCGCGGGTGCAGGCGGGCGAGACGGTGTTGGTGTGGGGGATCGGCGGCGGGGTGTCGCTGGCGGCCATGCGCATCGCGAAACTCGTGGGGGCCAAGACCATCGTGACCAGCTCCAGTGACGCCAAATTGCACGCGGCCCGCGCGTTGGGTGCCGATGTGACGGTGAACCATCGCACCCAGAACGTCGCCCAGGAGGTGCGCGCGCTCACCGGCAAGCGCGGGGTGGAGGTGGTCGTCGAGAACGTCGGCGAGGCGACGTGGGACACTTCCCTGCGCGTGCTGGGGCGCGGCGGGCGGCTGGTGACGTGTGGGGCCACGACGGGGCCCCAGGTGGCGATCGATCTGCGCCGCGTGTTCTGGTACCACTGGACGATCATGGGCTCGACGCTGGGGACCCTCGCCGAGTACGCGGAGATCGTGCGGCGGTTGGGGCGGGGCGAGCTGCGGCCGGTCGTGGACCGGGTGTATCCGCTGGCCGAGGCGCGCGCGGCGCTCGAGCGGCTGGCGGAAGGAGGGCAATTTGGGAAGATCGCGATTGAGATCTAACTGCGATGGCGGGCCGCTGTCGTTGTGTTCCCATCCTGAAGGATGGGCTCGGCGAGCACAACGCTGAAGCGAACCAAGGGCCGTTCGCTTTAGGCCGTGTCTGCCGAGCTCACGCTTCGGCGTGGGATACCAGGGCCGGGCGCCGTTCGAACCGCGTGATTCGATTTCGCTCCGCTCGTGGTCCGGTGCAGTCGCCCGAGCCCCAGGTCACCGCAACCACACGGTAGCCGCTCTCCGTCAACGAATCGTCAACGTTCACACCCCACTCCCCACACGCCACATCCCACGTCTGTAAGTCCCGCTCCGACCCTCGTTTAGGGGCCCGGTTACCGTTGCTTTTCATGTCCTAAGTGTTTACTTTTCCTACACTTAGGGCGTTCCCGTCCGACTGACCGATTGACCGACAGGCTATGACCGCTCCCAACGTCCGCGAGCGCATCCTCCCCCGGCTCATCGAAGACGAGCTCAAGGAGTCGTTCCTCGACTACTCGATGAGCGTGATCGTGGCGCGCGCGCTGCCCGACGTGCGCGACGGCTTGAAGCCCGTCCACCGCCGCATCCTCTACGCGATGCACGAGCTGGGGCTGCACCCCGGCCGCCCGTTCAAGAAGAGCGCCACGGTCGTCGGCGACGTGCTCGGCAAGTACCACCCGCACGGCGACGTCGCCCTCTACGACGCCCTCGTCCGCATGGTGCAGGACTTCTCGCTGCGCTACCCGCTCATCGACGGCCAGGGGAACTTCGGCTCGGTCGACGGGGACTCGGCCGCCGCCTATCGCTACACCGAGGCGCGGCTGACCCGCATCGCCATGGCGATGCTGGAGGACATCGAGAAGAACACCGTCGACTTCGTCCCCAACTTCGACGGCCGCCTGCAGGAGCCGCTGGTGCTGCCGTCGCGGATCCCCAACCTCATCGTCAACGGCTCGGCGGGGATCGCGGTGGGGATGGCGACCAATATTCCGCCGCACAACCTCGCCGAGGTGGTCGAGGCGATCACCCATCTCGTCGATCACCCCAACGCGACCGTCAAGGATCTCCGGAAGTTCATCAAAGGGCCGGATTTCCCCACGGGCGGGATCATCTACGGGAAGCAGGGGATCAAGGAGGTCTACGAGAAAGGGCGCGGCCGCATCGCCGTGCGCGCGCGGGCGGTGATCGAAGAGAAAGAATCCACGGGCCGCCACCAGATCGTCGTGTCGGAGTTCCCCTACCAGGTGTCGCCGGAGAGCGTCATCGAGCAGACGCGCGACCTCGTGCTTTCGAAGAAGCTCGAGGGCATCTCGGACCTGCGCAACGAATCGGACAAGGAGGGGATCCGTGTCGTCATCGAGCTGAAGCGGGACGCCGTGCCCGCGGTCGTGCTCAATCAGCTCTACAAACACACGGCGATGCAGACGACGTTCGGCGCCATCATGCTCGCCCTCGTCGACGGCGTGCCGCGGGAGCTCACGCTCACCGAGATCCTGCAGCAGTTCATCGAGCACCGCCACACCGTCATCACCCGCCGCACGCAGTTCGACCTGCAGCGCGCCGAGGACCGGGCCCACATCCTCGACGGGCTGAAGATCGCCGTCGACCACATCGACGAGGTGATCCGCATCATCCGCCGGTCCAAGGACACGCCGACGGCCGACGCGGCGCTGCGCAAGCGCTTCAAGCTCTCCGAGAAGCAGTCCGCCGAGATCCTCAACATGCGCCTCGCCCGCCTCACGGCCCTCGAGGTCACCAAGCTCGAGGAGGAGCTCAAGGAAGTCCGCAAGTTCATCAAGGAGTGCAAGGAGATCCTCGCCTCGAAGCCGCGCCGCATGAAGATCCTCAAGGAGGAGCTGGGGGAGCTGGCGCACGGCTTCGGCGACGAGCGGCGCACCGAGATCGTCGCCGACCAGGGCGAGTTCTCGATCGAGGACCTGATCGCCGAAGAGGACATGGTGATCACCATGTCCCACGCCGGCTACATCAAGCGGCTGCCGACCACCGCCTACCGGCGCCAGCGGCGCGGCGGCAAGGGCGTGATCTCCGCCCACACGAAAGACGACGACTGGGTCGAGCACCTGTTCATCGCCTCGACGCACGACTACGTGATGTTCTTCACGCAGCAGGGACAGTGCTACTGGCTCAAAGTCCACGAGATCCCGCAGGCGGCTCGCGCCGCGCGCGGCAAGCCCGTCGTCAACTGCGTCGCCATGAAGCCGGACGAGCGCATCGCCTCGCTCGTCCCGGTGCGGGAGTTCTCGGAAGATCAGTTCCTGTTCTTCGCCACGAAACAGGGCGTGGTGAAGAAGACCCGGCTCTCCGAATTCGGGAACCCGCGCTCGGTCGGCATCCGGGCGATCAACATCGAAAAGGGCGACGAGCTGATCGACGTCCAGGTGACCGACGGCCGCAACGACATCGTGCTCGCGACCCGGCACGGGATGAGCATCCGCTTTCACGAGCAGGACGTGCGCGACATGGGGCGGACGGCGACGGGGGTGTGGGGGATCGCGCTCGACAAGAAGGACCAGGTGGTGGACCTGGTCGTGATCCGCCGCTCGGCGACGCTGCTCGCCGTCACCGAGAGGGGGATGGGCAAGCGCTCGGAGCTCGACGAGTATCGGGTGCAGCATCGCGGCGGCCGCGGCATCATCACCCTGAAACGCAACGAGAAGACGGGCGCCATCGTCGCGCTCAAGGAAGTACAGCCCGAGGACGAGCTGATGATGATCACCAAGAAGGGGATCATGATCCGCGTGCCGGTGGACGGCATCCGGGTGACCGGGCGCAACACCCAGGGCGTGAAAGTGATGAACCTGACGCCGGGCGACCTCGTGGTGGACGTGGCGCGCATCGTCAAGGAAGACGAGGACGACGCGAACGGCGACGAGGACGAGACGCCCAAGAAGCCAAAGGCGGTAAAGGCGGCAAAGGCGGCAAAGGCAGCAAAAGCGGCAAAGAAGGGCGGCGGCAAGAAGTAGCGTGATCCCCGCCGAGGCTGTCCGGGACGCCGCGGTCGCGCTCCGCGGCATCGCCGTCCGCACGCCCCTCCAGCGCGTGGACGCGCTGGGCGCCTGGCTGAAACTCGAGAACCTCCAACCGGTCGGCGCCTTCAAGCTGCGCGGCGCCTATAATGCCGTTCGCCGGTTGCCCGAAGCCAGTCGTCGGCGAGGCGTCATCACCTACTCCAGCGGCAACCACGGCCAGGCGGTCGCGTTCGCGGCTCAGAAGTTCGGCGTGCGCGCTGTCATCGTGATGCCGGAGACGGCGCCTGCGGTGAAAGTCGCTGGGGTCAAGAAATGGGGCGGCGAGGTCGTGTTCGCGGGCCGCACCTCCGCCGACCGCCACCAGAAAGCCGAAGCGCTCGCGGCCGCCGAAGGGCTCGCGGTGATCCCCCCCTTCGATCACCCCGACGTCGTGGCCGGTCAGGCCACAGTGGGCGTGGAGATCGCCGAGCAGCTCCCCGACGTGGAAACCGTGGTCGTGCCCGTGGGCGGCGGCGGCCTCATCTCGGGCGTGGTTCGCGGCCTGGCGGTGGCGGGGAGCCGGGCCACCGTGTGGGGCGTCGAGCCCGCGGGCGCGCCCAAGCTGCACGACTCGCTAGCCGCCGGACACCCGGTCACGCTGGCGCGCACCGCCAGCATCGCCGACGGGCTCATCACGCTCACCGTGGGGGAGATCCCGTTCGCGGTGCTGGCCGAGCACCGGGAGCGGGTGGGGGGGGTCGTGCTCGTCGAGGATGACACGATCCGCGCGGCGGTGCATTTTCTCCACGACCGCGCGGGGCTCGCCGTCGAGCCCTCGGGCGCGGCCACCACCGCCGCTGTGCTGAGCGGCGCCCTCAAGGTGCGGGGGCCCACCGTGCTCGTCGTGAGCGGCGGCAATGTGGACCCTGCGATGCTCCAGGATTAGATGCCCGACGCTTCCGTGCCCGCCGGCCCGCCCGCCAAGATCCTCGTCGCCGACGACGACCAGTCGCTGGTGCGCACCCTGACGTGGATTCTCAAGGAGCACGGGTACACGGTGGTCGCCGTGCCGGGCGGCGAAGGGCTGCTCACCAAGCTCGAGGAAGAGCGGCCGCAGCTGCTGCTGCTCGACATCATGATGCCGAAGGTGGACGGGCTGCAGCTGCTCGAGCGCCTGAAGAGCGACGAGCGCTACCGCGACCTCCCCGTGCTGATGGTGTCCTCGATGCCGCCCGAGGAGGCGACCGTGAAGTCGCTGGGGCTCGGGGCCGCCGACTTCATCGCCAAGCCATTCCGGGTGCGCGAGCTGTTGGCGCGGGTCGAAGCGCACCTGCGGGTGGGCCAGGCGCTCTCCCAGGCAAAGGAGGAAGCCCGCAGCCGCGCGGCGATGGTGGACATCCTCCACGAGGTCACCGACTCGCTCAAGCCGGACGAGATCTACCACATCCTGGCGCGGCGCGTCGCGCGCGTGCTCAACATCTCCAAGTGCTCGATGGTGCTGGCCAAGCCGGGCGACCGCGCCGGGATCGTCGTGGCGGCGTACGAGAATCCGATGCTGCGCAACCTCGAGATCGAGCTGGCGCGCTACCCGGAGATCGAGGCGGCGCTGGCCAACGGCCGGATGGTGCTGGTGCGCGATGTCACCACGGACCCGCTCTACGAAAAGGAGCGGGTGCGCTGGGATCGCGAAGGCATCAAGGTGCCGACGCGCTCGGCGGCCGCCCTGCCGTTCAATATGCGGGACCGCCAGGTGGGCGTGTTCTTCCTGCGCACCACCGGCGATGACCCGCCGCTCACGTCCGCGGACGCGCAGTTCGCGGAGTCGGTCATCAAGACCGCTGTCGCCGCGATCGAGAAAGCGTACGATTTCGAGACCGCGGTCTCGGACAAGCAGCGCCTCGAGAAGCTGGCGTCGACGGACGCGCTGACCGGGACGATGAACCGCCGCGCCCTCCAGGAGGCGCTGGAGCAGGAGCTCGACCGCGCGCGGCGCTACGGCCTGGCGCTCAGCATCCTGCTCGCCGACATCGACCGCTTCAAGGGCATCAACGACACCCGCGGGCACATTGCGGGCGATTCCGTTCTGCGGCAAGTTGGGGAGTTGTTGCGCCGCGAGGCGCGCTCGGTGGACATCGTCGCGCGCTACGGCGGAGAGGAGTTCGTGATCGTGATGCCGGAGACCGCCCTGCACGGCGCCGCGATCTTCGCGGAGCGGCTGCGGCGCCGCATCGCGGCGCGCGACTTCGCCGACCCCGGCGAGGACCCGCTGTACATGACGGTGAGCATCGGGATCGCCTCGTACCCGGACGAGCGGGTCGCGAGCGCCGAGGGCTTCGTAGCCCTCGCCGACCAGGCCCTGTACCGCGCGAAGAACGAAGGCCGCAATCTGGTGCGCGAATGAGCGACCGCCGCTGTCCCAAGTGCAAGTCGGTCTACTCCGACGCCGCCCGCTTCTGCCCCAAGGACGGCTCGATGCTCGTCGAGGTGCAGTCGAGCGGCAGCACCTCCGTGCGCACCCCGCCCACGCCGACGAAACGGCCGGGCCTGGACCGCGCCTCGACCCTCTCGCACCAGATCCTCGACGTCCGCTACCAGGTCCTGAAAAAGCTCGGCGAGGGCGGCATGTCCTACGTGTACCTCGCCAAGGAGATCGCCACGGGGCAGGAGGTGGCGATCAAGGTGCTCTCGCCCAAGCTCGCCAGCGACAAGAGCTCGGTGGAGCGGCTGCGGCGCGAGGCGGGCCTCGCGATGCGGCTCGACCATCCGAATGTCTGCCGCATCTTCCGCCTCGGCGAATCCGAGGACGGACTCATCTACCTCGTCATGCCGTTCCTGAAGGGCGAGCTGCTGTCGGACCGCGAGGTCAAGGGCGGCCCGATGGACGTCGCGACCGGCGTGACGCTGCTGCGCCAGGTGTGCGCGGGACTCCAGCACGCGCACGAGCTGCAGATCGTGCACCGGGACCTGAAGCCCGAGAACATCATGCTGGTCCCGGACACGAACGGGCGCGACAAGGCGGTGGTGATGGATTTCGGCCTCGCCAAGGAGCGCCGCGCCGACCCCGCCATCCAGAAGCTCACCGCCACGGGCATCATCCTCGGGACCCCCGAGTTCATG
>QHVC01000118.1 GCA_003222205.1 Gemmatimonadota bacterium
CTATCTCGAGGATCAGTCGGACGAGCTCACGCGGCTCAACACGGAGCTCGAACGGGCCAGCGAGATGAAGAGCCAGTTTCTGGCGAACATCTCGCACGAGCTGCGGACGCCCTTGAACAGCATCATCGGGTTCAGCGAGATGCTGCTCACCGAGGACCTGGGGCCCCTCAGCGAGACGCAGCGCGACTTCCTCGCCACGGTGGCGCGAAACGGGCGCCACCTCCTGGAGCTGATCAACGACCTCCTCGATCTCTCCAAGATCGAAGCCGGGCGCCTGTCCCTGCAGGCGGAGACCCTGGACCTGGGAACGATGCTCCGGGACGCCGCCGAGAGCGTTCGGGCCCAGCTCGAGCAGCGCCGGCACCATCTCGACCTGCAACCGCCCGAGGCCCCACTCGCCATCCGCGCCGACAAAATCCGCGTGCGCCAGATCCTGCTCAACCTGCTCTCCAACGCCATCAAGTTCACGAACGACGGAGGCCGGATCACCATGACCGCGCGCCTCGACGACGGCGGGCGCCTGGCGCGGGTCGCGGTAACCGACACGGGGATCGGCATCAGCGCGGAGGATCAGAAGAAGCTGTTTCAGGAATTCGTGCAGCTGGATGCCGCGGCCAGTCGGCGCTACGAAGGGACGGGTCTGGGGCTGGCGCTGTCGCGACGTCTGGTCGAGCAGCACGGCGGCACCATGGGCGTCGACAGCGCCGTGGGTCGCGGCAGTACGTTCTGGTTCACTCTCCCGGTGGAGCGCGGACGCTGATGGCCACGATCGTGGTAGTCGAGGACCAGCCGGACAACCTGAAGCTGATCACGACCCTGCTCGGCCTGAAGGGCCATCAGGTGATCGGCCTCGCCAGCGGCGACGGCTTGCTCGACGTGATGCGCACGCACCAACCGCCGCCGGCCCTCATCCTCCTCGACATTCAGCTCCCCGGACGCGACGGCTACCAGCTGCTCGAGGACCTGAAAAAACTCGAGGGCGACCGCTCCTGGAAAGTGGTCGCCCTCACCGCCCACGCCATGCCCGCCGACCGCGAGCGCGCGCGCGCGGCCGGCTTCGACGGCTACATCACGAAGCCGATCGATGTGCGGACCTTGCCCGCCGAGGTGGCGCGATTCCTGTCGAGTCCTGCCCCGCCTTGAGCAGCGTGATCGAGCCGTTGACGACCGTGACTTGAATGTGGCGGCCGCCGGCGCCGACCCTGCCCTGCAACTTCTTTCCGACGAACCGCCCCTCCACGGTGATGGGATAATCGCTGCTGATGTTCCCGTTCACGGTGCTGACGTCCAGGTCCGCGTCGAGGCGCTCCGGCAGCTCCACCGTGGCCGACCCGTTGACGGTCACGACGTTCACCTCACCGGTATCGCCGAAGGCCTGCATGCTCGCATGGACCGGGCCGTTCACCGAAATCGCCCGGACCGGGCCCTTGGCGGTGCGGGCGTCTACGCCGCCGTTCACCGACACGCCCACGACGGGGGCGGAGGCGTCGACGACGTGGACCGACCCGTTCACGGTCGTCGCGCCCAGCGCCACGCCTCTCGGGAGACGCACCACGAACTCGATCGCGACGTCGTTCCCTTTCATGGTCGTTGGTTTCCACTCAGATCCAGGAGCGCACTGGGTCGCGTGCTGGCCCCAGAGCGCGCACACGGTCAGTCCCGCGCCGTTGTGGTCGGCGATGACCTTGACCGATGTCGGGTCGGAGTGACGGTAACTCTTGATGCCCAGAATCTGCACGGAATCGCCGCGCCCCGGCTCGACCCTGATCGGGCCGTTGGTGTTGTGAATCCACACCCACTGCCCAGCGGGGACCCGGGCGTGAATGCTCCACGTGTCCGCCACGAGGCGTCCCGGCCCCATGCCGGGAAAGTCGGTGTCGAAATCGGAGTTGAAGTTGAGGCCAAAGCGGCGGGGGATGGAGCTGATCCCCCGATTGACCCAGGAGATCACCAGGAGACCGACGACCACCACGGTCGTAAACAGAATCGCGCCGCGAACGATTTCACGACGCCACTTGAGCCAGAAGTCCTTCATAGCTGACCAGCTCCCGCGGGGGATTGCCTACAAGCTGCATTCCCCTACGGGAGCTGGAAAGGCTGAGTTTCTGGGCTCAGGTGATACGGGTCTGGCGGCATGCCGTCCCACCGGATGCGGCGGAAAACGGCAGGGGCCGAACCACGACCGTGATGGCGGGCAGGATGCCACCCCGATAGACCTTCCCGCTCGGGTCGGCCGCAGGCGCCACCGTCGCACGCTCGGCCGGACGGACCGGAGCCGCCAAGGCCGCGCTCGCGGCCACCCCAGCGAGGTAGCCGGATCCCAGAGTCATGACCATCGCGACGGCCAGTGCCACGCGTTGCATCGCTCCCTCCCATGCAAAGGACTTCAGTGCGGCTGCACCCCTTAAGACGCACAGGGGGAGGGAAAGGTTGCACGAAAGGCGCCCGGGATTGTCAGGGTTTGGTCACGGCGCGGTATCGCTCGGCACGCCGAAATCCACGACGATCTTCCAAGAGCCATCGATCTGACGGCTCCAGATCGTGACGTAGCGCCCGGTGTTGGTGACCGGCGGCTTGCCGGCAGGATGGAACGTGAACGCGAACTTCCCGGTTTCGTAGGCTCGCTCGTCCACCAGCCAGACGGTTCCCGTGGTGATGCTGGCGTCGGCCCACCCGTTGTCGTGGAACAGCGCCGCAACCCCGGCCTGGATGGCGGCACGCCCGCGGACGACGGCGCCCGACCGACGGAACTGGGTGGCGTCGATGGCAAACAGGGCGGCGACGCCGGCCGCGTCAGCGCGCTTGAACGCCGCGATCCAGCGGGCGTTGCCGGAATCGATCGCCGCCCGGGCCGCGGCGGTGTCGGCCGGCCCGGCGCCCCCTTCCCGGCACACGGGCTTCGCCTCGGCGGTCGCGGGAGCAATCGGGGTCCGTCCAACGTAGATCACGCACACAGTCGTCGTGCCCTCGTGGCCGACGCTGCCGGTCCACCCGTCGGCCGTGAGCGTGATGCGGAGGCCGATCACGCCAGGGCTCGACTTGTAAAAGGAGGCGATGGTCTTCAGATCCGCGGTGTACTTCACGGAATCGGCGAAATACGCCTCTTCGGCCGTGACCAGGTTGCGCAGGTCCGACTTCATGACGGCCTGGCGGATGGGCTCCGTCGCCTGCTGCGAGATCGCCGAGCGGACGCCGAGGGCGAGGAACAGCGCGACTGCGATGATCGTCTTCATGACTCTTGACGATGCCCGGCGGGCAATGCGCACCTGCACCGGGATCGCTCCCCAAAGGACGTGACGGTGTGGGAGGCCCACCTAGCGGGCCGCGGTCCGGGATGCATATTGGAACGTACCTCAGATGCTGTGAACCCCAAGGCGCGCTGTCGTACGGGCACCCACAGGCCGGTTTTTCTTGCTTGCCGTCCAATGCGCTCCTCATACCCCTCGTCGAGACCCGCAGCGGAGGAGAGCGATGAACACGACCATGCAAAGGTGGCTTCCTCACGTGGCGCTGTCACTGGTCGCGATCGCAGGGTGGGGAACCGGTGCGGGTGCTCAAAGCCTGTCGGGCAAGTACGGAGGCGACGAGTGTCCCTACGAGCTCACGTTCGCAGGCAAGGGCGTGGTCTACATCACGACCCTCGGAATGACGGACGTGCGGGGCCAGTACAAGGTGGACGGCGACAAGGTCCTGGTGAGCGCGTCTGGATGGCCGGGTGCCGTCTTCACGCGGAAGGGCAATACGCTCGAGACAGCGTTCATGGGCGAGACGTTGGTGTGCACGAAGCTGTCGGCCGCTGGCAGCGCCCGCCCGCAGGTTGCGCCCGCCCCTGCCGCCGCTGCGAGGATGTCGAGCGCCGACCGGGCAGCCATGGACTTCATCCGCGCCAGCATCGATTCGCATTGGGTGAAGGGCCCCGACGGCTGGACGACGCAGCCCCAGGACTCGAACCCTCTCTACACCCAATTCCAGGAACTCACGTTCACCGTCAAGCCGCGACAGGTCTCCGAAGCGCAGCGGCTCAACGGCGCGGATTATCGTGGCACCGTCACTTTCAAGCCGACGCCCGAGCGGTCCTATCACACCTCTCCCCAGGGTTGGTCGGACTGGGTGGACGGCGACCCCGGCACGCTGGGGGTCGAGCGACGTAACGGGGAGTGGCGGGTGTGGCGGGTGATCGGTTCGCCCGATGTGTTGGAACTCACCATGGAGACCGATCTGTTCAAGGGATTCAGGCCCGACCCGGCGAGGGTGCCGGCAGGCCACGACACGCTCCCAACCGCCCCGCCCGCCGGCGGCGAGAGCGCAGAGTCGTGCGAGCACTACGGGCCCGCCTACAACCAAGACAACCTTTGCTTCGACACGCGGCCGGTACCGCTCTCCCCCACGCGGATCCCGGTGCCGGCTGACGCGCCCATCTTCCCGCAGCCGGCCGTCCTACTGTTCCACCTGTCGCGCTCCGGGGAGACGATCGAGGCGCACGTCATCGTGCACTCCAATCTGGACACTTTCAACGATCAGGCGCTCGATCTCGCCAAGAGGCTGCGCTGGAACCCGGCGCAGAAGAATGGGGAGGCAGTCGAAGCCTGGGTGCCGTGGCAGTTCCAGCCGACGCGCGAAACATCCTCTGCCGCGGTGGCCGGAGCACGCAGCGGGTTCATCACGGTGAACGTCAGCGGGAGGACCGGCGAGGTCTACGTCGACAACGTCGACGTCGGCGGGACGCCGCTGATCAGCTATCGGGTCGGAGCTGGACGGCATACGATCCGGGTGCGTGCCGGATATCGAACGTGGGAGGAGACCGTGCAGGTCGACTCGGGTACCACGGTGGTGAAGTCGTATGATGCAACCGGGCGCTGATCGCAGCCGGTGAGGCCGGTGCATGCCCGGGGCAGGATTCGAACCTGCACGGGGATCGCTCCCCAAGGGATTTTAAGTCCCATGCGTCTACCGATTTCGCCACCCGGGCGGCGCCGGTAATCTAGCCTCGCCCGAAAACGACCGCGGGTCGCCCTACTGGACGGCGCGCAACGCGTTGACCCGTCCTCCTCCGTAGAAGTCGTCATTCCCCGGCTTCCCCAGGTCGTCCGCGGACGCCCGCAGCCGCGCGATCACCTGCGCCGGCGGCAGACGCCCGAACTTGCCGATGATCAGCGCCGCCACGCCGGAGACCGCCGGTGCCGCCATGCTGGTGCCATCGGCCCAGCAATACGTGACGTTGCTCGTGCCGCTGCCGCGGCACGGCGCGATCACCAGATCGAAGACCCAGCAGTTGGTCGTCACGACACCGCTCGGCAGGCGTGGGAGCGTGCACTCCTCGGCGGCCGGCTCGAACACATCGTCCCCGCCCGGCGCCGCGAAATCCACCGCCGACTGGCCGAAGTTCGTGTACGACGCCGGCCGATCGTAGTCCGTGGCGCCGAGCGCGAAGCCGAGGGGTCCCGTCGCGGCGACCGCGACCACGTGCGGAGACATCGCCGGCAGGAAGACAAGGTTGTTCGTGTGATCAAAGTCGAAGCCGTTGTTGCCGAGCGCGGCGACCACCGTGACGCCGCGCTGATAGGCGTAGGTCGTCGCCTTTCCCAGCGCCACGGCCAGCGCCGCCGCTCCCCGCCCCTGGCGGTCGAACGCCGCGCCCAGGCTCATGTTGATCACGTCGGCGCCCGCGCCGCCTTCCGCGATCGGCGTGGCGGCGTAGTAGATCCCCTGGATGACCCAGGAGAACAGGCCACTGCCACAGTGGAGCACCTTCACCCCGATGATGGTCGCCCCCGGCGCGATGCCGACGGTGCCACGGTTGTTCGCTGGAGCCGCGACGATGCCGGCGACGTGCGTCCCGTGCCAGAACGTATCCGTCAGCCCGCAGACGCCAGTCGCCGGACTCACGCGCTGATCGAAGTTGAACGGCCGGCCCGGCACAAACGATGTCGAATGCGCCACATCCAGCTCCGGGGCGATATCGATGTGGGTATCCCGGATGCCGCCGTCAACGATCGCCACGCGAGCGCCGGTGCCGATCGCCCCCGCGGTCCAGGCAGCGGGCGCCGACACGGCGTCCGGCGCCCACTGCAGCGGGCGGAACGACTCCAGCGAACCGAACACGCTGGCGGGCTCGACACTCACCAGGTCATCGAGCTCGACCATGGTCGGCTCGGTGTCCTGGGGAACCCACTGCACCATCGTGTCCTCGGTGACCGTTCGGACGCCGCGGAGCTTCGCGACACGCGAGGCGAACGCGGGATCGCTCGAGGTGGCGATGGCGACGCCGATCTTGTCGAGCGACGCCGTCAGCTCGCCCCCGGCCCGCTGGATCTGCGCGTCCAGGAAGGGCGGAGGAACCAGAGCATCGAGATCGATGACGTACGTGACGGGAGAGACGGAGTCAGCGGAAACGGAGGACAGACTGGGCCCGCCGGGCCGCAACGGCTCATCACGGCCGCAGGATAGCGCCGCCAGTGTGACCAACAGGACTGTCGCGACGCGAACGGACGTTCTCACGCGACCCCCTTTCAAGGGGGAGGTGGTCGGGGGACGCAGGGGCCCGGTACGCTGCACCACGCCGCTCGCCACGGCAAGGGTGACTACACCGGCTCGCGGCGCGCGCCGCGGCCGGCTCGGACCGGCGTGATGTCGGGGTCGCGGCCATAGGCTCGGCGGAAGGATCGGCAGATGGCGGCCGTCAGGCGTCCTTCCTCGGGGCGGCTGCGCACCAGCACGATCGCCGACCCACCCCACCCCGCTCCCGTCATCCTCGCCCCCAGGGCGCCCGCCCGCTTCGCCGTCGTGACCACCAGATCGAGCTCCGGCGCGCTGCATTCGTACAGCCGCCGGCAGGATTCGTGCGACTCGTAGAGCAGACGGCCGAAGCGGGTGAGCTGGCTGCGCCGCAGCAGTTGCGCCGCGAAGCGGGTACGCGTCGCCTCGCCCACCACATGGAGAGCGCGGTTGCGCAACGGTTGGGGAAGTGCACGCTTGAGCCGCCCCACCCAAGCCGCGGGCCACGCCGTCAACCACAGCAGCTCCGGCAATTCGACTTTGAGGCGCAACAGGGCCGCGCGGCATTCGGCGACGCGCTCGTTGTAGGGAGTCGCGGCCAGCTCGTGCCGCACCCCCGTGTCCACGACCAGGAGGCGCCCCCGAAACGGGATGGCTTGCGTCACCAGCGAGGCGCATTCGATCAGCAGCGCGTGACCCGCCGTGGCCAGCGCCGCGATGGTCTGGTCCATCACGCCGCAGCGCACGCCCACGTGGTTGTGCTCAGCGCGGTAGGCGATCCCCGCGATCTGCCGCGGCGCGACACGCTGGCCCGCCAGCAGCGACAGCGCCCGCGCGGCCGCCACGGTCAGGGCGGCGGAGGAGGAGAGCCCGGCGCCGATCGGGACGTCGCTCGCGATCGCAACGCGCGCACCGGCATCAGGGGGCAGCACCTCGTGCGCCCACAGCTCGCGAAGCACACCGGCGACATACGCCGCCCACCCCGACGGCAGCTCATCCCGCCACCGCACGCGCACGATCCGGCCGTCGATGGTCGAGACCGCTTCGAGAACCTCGGGCGCGCCGGGCCCCACGGCGACCGTGGTGCGCGCGCCGATGGCCACGGGCAACACCGGGCCACCGTTATAATCGGTGTGCTCACCGATGAGGTTCACACGTCCCGGCGCCGATGCGGCCGCGCGCGGACGCGTGCCGAACGACGCGCGAAACAACGCAATCGCTTGTTGCCGCATGGGTTTGACAAGGATTCCGGCCAATGCTACCCTATCCCGGCCGATTCCACCATCGCGCCAATTTTTCCTCCCGGAGACTCACGTATGCGGCGGTTTGCGTTCATGCTGTTCGCCGGCGTTCCCTCCGTGCTCGCCGCGCAGGGGTTTGCGGTGTCCGAGCACAACACCTGCACCATGGGCCGCGCCAGCGCCGCCGCCGCGAGCCCATGCGCGGACGGCTCCGCGATCTACTTCAGCCCCGCCGGCCTCGCCGGTCTTGCCGGCAAACACCTGAGCTTCGGCTCCGCCTTCATCGCGGCCTCCGGGAGCTTCACCGACGAATTCACACTCCAGCAAACCAAGCTCGACAACCCGCTGATCCCGGTCCCCGCCGGCTATGCGACCTACGCGGTGAATCCCAAGTTGACCGTCGGCATCGGCGCCTATGCGCCCTACGGCCTGGAGACGAAGTGGCCCGTGGCGGGCTTCGCCGGCCGGTTCCTCGGTTATAACACGAAGATCCACGCCATCTACATCCAGCCGACGGCCGGCTACCAGGTGAACAGCTGGCTCAAGGTG
>QHVC01000119.1:0-8314 GCA_003222205.1 Gemmatimonadota bacterium
CGCCCGACCCTTGCCCCACCAGGGGCCCGGTCATCAGGCACGCCAGCGCGACGGGACGCCACCATCCGGTCCATTGCCGCATACACACCTCCCGTAAGAAAGTGAAGCTGCCACTCATGCCACCCGAGCGCCGCTAGCGCGCGGCGCCGAGGGCCAACCCGATGTATAGACTACGCCCCGGGGCCGGCTCATAGTAGCGGCCGGCGGCGGCGTTGATGACCACCGATCCGACGTACAAGCGGTTGAAGATGTTATTGATTCCCACGAACGGCGCGAGTCGCATACCGCCGGCCGCGCCCTCCCAGCCCAGCCGCAGGTTCGTCGCCCACCAGGGCGTGGTCCGCACGCCGAGGGTGTCGTTGACGAGGTAGCCGGAGGAGTGCTGGGTCTCCACCTCCACCCACCCACCGCGCGCCAGGGCCGGCTGGGCATGCAGCTGGAGGCGTCCCGCATAGCGCGGCACACCGGGGAGCGGGCGGCCGTGCAGGTCGAAGGTCGACACCGTGTAATCGCGGTAGCGGAAATCGGAAACGGTGTAGGTGCCCGCCACGCTCACCCCCGGGATCAGCGCCACCTCGGCGCCGAGCTCCACGCCGCGATGCCGCGCGCTGCCGGCGTTCCGGAAGAAGCGCCGCTGCGGCGAGGTGGGAACCCCGTACGAGATCAGCTCGTCGGTCACGTCGGCCTGGTATACCGCGGCGCTCCAGCTCATTCGCCCGTCCAGCGACCCGCGGGCGCCCATCTCGTAATTGAGCGCATGTTGCGGCTGCAGCGTGGGGTTAAAGCCCCCGGCGGTGTCGGGGCGGTTCGTCAGCTCGGTCGTAGTGGGCGTCTCGAAACTCGACCCCACGCTCGCGTACACGGTGACCGCATCCGAGGCGGCCACGGCCACTCCCAGCGAGCCGCTCAGCGCGGCCATGAGGCGTCGGCCGGAGTCATCGGGGTTGGCGACGGTGAACGGGGTCAGCCGGTCCTGCACCGTGAACCGTACCCAGTCGTATCGCAGCCCCCCCGTCACCGTGACCTTGGGCGACAGCTCCAGCGCACTCTGCACGAAAGGACCGATCTCCGTGACGTGCTCCAGCTGGTCGAGCTGGCGCGACGTGTCGCGCTGTGCGGTGGCTCCCACGTAGTTGTAGTTGACGCGGTCGTCGGCCTGACGCTGGACATCGAGGCCGGCGGTGAGCCGGTGCGCAAGCCGGCCCAGGCGCACGGGCCGCGTCACGGTGACTCGCGTCCCGTAGGCGATCCGGCTCAGGTCGATGTACGCGAACGTCTGCGGGTTCTTGAGGCTGCGCGTCAGGCCGAACACGGTCGCCGCGGTCTCGCCGCCGTCCGCGGTCGACCGGCGCATCGTAACCCCCAGCTGTCCCTGGGTTACGTCCTTCCCGGCGTCGCGCTGAAGATTGATTGCGGGCGCGGAGTCGCGGTTGGCGTGCAACTCGGCGAGGGTCAGGGCTCCGGGGTTGTCGGCCCGGGGATCGTCGCCCACGTCGGCGAGCGTGGACAAGGTCCAGCTGCCCACCGGGACCTGGAAGCGCGTGTTGAGGTTGCGCAGGTCCGCGCCGCTGTGGTCGCGCTCCCCCTCATAGCCAAGGCGCGAGACGTTCACGAACCCGCTCCCGGTCCCCGCCCGGAACCGCGTCGTCGTCTGCCATTTGGACCAGGCCCGGCCGCTGTTGCGCTCGGCACGACCCGCCACCACCCGCACCGCCTCGTCGAGGCGGCCGGGGGACGTGGGATCGGTCCAGATGCTCACCACGCCGCCGGAGGCGTTGCCGAAGAGCGCCGAGGACGAGCCGCGGAGCACTTCGATATGGTCCGCCGCGCCCAGGTCCAGGTTAGTCAGCTGTCCTTGGCCGTCGGGCAGCGTCTGGGGAATTCCATCCAGGAAGATCTTGATCCCGCGCACGCCGAAGTTGTTGCGGAGGAGTCCGGCACCGCGAATGGTGATCCGCTGATCGAGGGAGAAGTTGTAGCGGTTCGCCACGAAGACGCCCGGCACGTTGGACAGCGCCTCGTCGAGGCCCCAGGTGGGTTTGGCGCCGCTGATTTGCGTCTTGTCCACCAGTTGAACGGCGTGCGGCGTCTTGGAGAGCGGGAGGGTGCTGCGGGTGGCGGAAACGGTGATCGGGGGCAGGACGACCTTGGGCGGAGTGGTGTCGGGCTCCTGGGGGCAGGGGATGGCCGTCCCCATCAGCGACCACAGTCTGAGGGGCCAGAGGCTCATCGCGGCACCTTGAACAACCGGTTCCAGCGGATCCGGAACGGGTCGCGGTCGACGCTGAAATAGATGAATAGCGGCCGCCCCTCCACGTGAGATCGCGGCAGGAAGCCCCAGACGCGGCTGTCGTAGGAGTCGTCGCGATTGTCCCCCATGACCCAGTAGTGGCCCGGCGGCACCACGATTGGCCCCCAGTCGTGCGTGGTCGGCTGATAGCGCTCGGGGCGGGGACCGATGTATTGGGGCAGCTGCCGCGCGCGGATGTCGGCGAGCTGGCGGGGGGTCTCGCCTCCGCCGCCTCCGAAGAGGTGCAGGGCGTAGGGCTCGTCGAGGCGCTTCCCGTTGCGGATCACCGTGTCGTGGATCATCTGCAGCGTGTCGCCGGGCTCGCCCATGACGCGCTTGACGATGTCGAGGTTCGGCGTCGAGTCCTCGACCGAGCGGAAGATCACGATGCCGTCGCGGTGCGGATCGGCATACCCGTTGATGTGCAGGAAGCGGAGACCGGTGAACGGGATCTCCAACTCGCCGCCGTACGCCGCCTTGTTGACGAAGAGGAAGTCGCCGACGAGGAGCGTGTTCTCCATGCTCCCGGTGGGGATGCGAAACGCTTCGATCAGGTAGGAGCGCAGAATGATCCAGATGACCAGGGCGGTCGCGATGGCCTTCCCCCAGCTCACGGCCTCGTCGCGCCACGTCTTCACCGCCGCCGGGGGGACCGGCCGGGGGGGGGGCGGCGGCACCGGTCCCGACTTCCGGGGCGGGGGGGGCGCGGTCACGGGTGCTCGACCCAGTCGGCCACGAAGACGTTGGTCTCGCCGGGCTTCGAGCCATGGCGGTTCGAGGCCCACACCAGCCGCGTGCCGTCGGGGGAGAACATGGGGAAGGCGTCGAACTCCGGGCTGGTGGTGACTTGCTCCAGCCCCGAGCCGTCGAGGTTCACGAGATACAGGTCGAAGTTCCGCGATCGCGGGTCGCGCCAGTTGGAGGCGAAGATGATGCGCCGCCCGTCGGGCGTGAACGCGGGAGCGAAGCTCGCGCCGGGGAGGTGCGTGACCTGGCGCTGACCGGAGCCGTCGGCGTTCATCACCCAGAGATCCATCTGCAGCGGCCGCACGAGGTGGCGGGCCAGAAGGTCTCGGTAGCTCGCGCTGTCGGCCGCGGTGGCGGGGTGGTACGCGCGGTACACGATGAGCTTGCCGTCGGGCGAGAAGAACGGTCCGCCGTCATAGCCGAGGGTGTGGGTCAGCCGGCGCAGGCCGGCGCCGTCGGTGCGCATCGTGTAGATGTCGAGATCGCCGTCCCGCAGCGAGGTGAAGACGATCGTGCCGCCGTCGGGCGACAACGTGCCTTCCGCGTCGTAGCCCGGCGCGGTCGTGAGGCGGCGGGCGTGGGCGCCGTCGGCATCGGCGACGTAGATGTCGTAGTCGTGCAGGGCCCAGACGTAGCCCTGCGAGTAATCGGGGCGCGGCGGGCAGGCGGGAGCCGCGTGCTCGGTGCTGGAATAGAAGATGCGGCGGTCGTGATCGAAGAAATACCCGCAGGTGTTGCGCCCTTTGCCGCTCGAGACCGGGTGCAGGTCCGAGCCGTTGGCGTTCATGATGTAGATGTGATCGCAGCCACTGTCGCCGGGCTGGCGCTGCAGGATGAGGCGGCGGCCGTCGGCGGACCAATAGGCCTCGGCATTCTGCCCGCCGAAGGTGAGCTGGCGGAGGTTGCGCAGGTGGACTTCGCCGGAGTCGGGAGCGACGGCCTGGGCCTGGAGGGCGAGGAGGTGGAGGATAGCGAGCATGGGAACGGGAATCTAACGCGGAACTCGGAACGCGGAACGCGGAACGGCTGTAAGGGAGTCCGGGGCACATGTTCCGCGTTCCCACTTCCGCGTTCCACGTTAGATTCCGCCCATGCCTGACCCCAAACCGCCACGCCGCCCCCATCAGCCGCTGCTCGACGCCCTCGGCACGCTGTGTACCGAAGGGAAACAGGCGGCCGACTACCTATGGCAGGTCCCCGACGATGCGGCGGTGCGCGCAAAGATCCTGACGACGCTCGACCAGATCGCGGTCGAGAGCCGGAAACAGGGTCGCCGCGAGATGCCCAAGATCGCCGAGGAGCTGAAGGTCATCGCCCAGAAGACGCCCAGTCCCCAGCAGGTGGATCTGCTCGTCAACGGGTTCGACCGGCTGATCCAGCTGTGGCAGGCGGCCAAGTCCGGGCTGCTATGACCGACGTCGTGACCAATCGCGACATCGCCCTGGAACAACTCTGCATCAACACCGTCCGCGCGCTTGCGATGGACGCGGTACAGCAGGCGGAATCAGGGCATCCCGGCACGGCGATGGCGCTGGCGCCGCTGGCGTGGGTGCTGTGGCAGCGGCACCTGCGCCACAACCCGGCGAACCCCGAGTGGCTCGACCGCGACCGCTTCGTGCTGTCGTGCGGTCACGCGTGCATGCTGCTGTACAGCGTGCTCTACCTCACGGGGTACGACCTCCCCTTGGAGGAGATCAAGCAGTTCCGGCAGTGGGGCTCACGAACGCCGGGGCACTCCGAATCCGGGCACACGCCCGGCGTCGAGGCGACCACGGGCCCGTTGGGGCAGGGCGTGGGCAACGCGGTCGGCATGGCGATCGCCGAAGCGCAGCTCGCCGCGCTGTTCAACCGGCCCGGCCACGATGTCATCAATCACCACACCTACTTCATCTGCTCCGACGGCGATCTGATGGAAGGGGTCTCCCACGAAGCGGCATCGATCGCCGGGCACCTGAAGCTGGGCAAGCTCATCGGCTTCTACGACGACAATCACATCACGATCGACGGCGACACGGCGCTCGCCTTCTCCGACGACACGGCGAAGCGCTTCGAGGCCTACGGCTGGCACGTGCAGCGCGTGGCCGACGGCAACGATCTCGCAGCCCTGGACACGGCGATCCGCGCCGCGAAGCGCGTCGCCGACAAGCCGTCGCTCGTCGTCGTGCGCACGCACATCGCGTTCGGCAGTCCCAACCGCCAGGACACCGCCAAGGCGCACGGCGAACCGCTGGGCGTCGAGGAGGTCAAGCTCACGAAACAGAACCTCGGCTGGCCGTCCCTCGAGCCATTCCACGTGCCCGAGGAGGCGGTGGCGCGCTGGCGGGCCGCCGGCACGCGCGGCGCCCGCCTGGAACAGGAGTGGAACGGACGTTACGCCGCGTACCGCCAGGCGCACCCCGACCTCGCGGCCGAGCTCGAGCGCCGTCTCCAGGGCCGTCTGCCGGAAGGGTGGGACGCGCAGCTCCCCACCTTCGGCCCCGCGGACGCTCAGGCGACGCGCGCGGCGTCGGGGAAGACGATCAACGCCATCGCGCCGAAACTGCCCGAGCTGATCGGCGGATCGGGAGACTTGACCGGCTCGAACAACACGGAGATCAAGGGTGGTGGGGTGTTCACCGCCACGAGCAGGGCGGGACGCAACTTCCACTTCGGCGTGCGCGAGCACGGCATGGGCGCGGTGCTCAACGGCATCGCCTACCACCGCGGCTTCGTTCCCTTCGGCGGGACGTTCCTGATCTTCTCCGACTACATGCGGCCCGCGATCCGGCTGGCCGCGCTGGCGCGGCTCAAGGTCATCTACGTCTTCACGCACGATTCGATCGGGCTCGGCGAGGACGGCCCCACCCACCAGCCGATCGAGCACCTCTCGGCGCTGCGGGCGATCCCCAACATGACGGTGATCCGTCCGGCGGATGCGACCGAAGTGGTCGAGGCGTGGCGCGCGGCGATGCTGCACGCGGCGGGGCCCGTCGCGCTGGTGCTCACGCGCCAGAAGGTCCCGGTCGTGGACCGCGGCCGCTACGCGCCGGCGAACGGCCTGCGCCTGGGCGGCTACGTGCTGGCGGACGCGGCCGGCGGCAAGCCGAAGGTGATTCTCATGGCGACCGGCTCGGAGGTGGAGTTGATCCTGGCCGCGCACGAGCAGCTCACCGCGGCGGGGATCGCCACGCGGGCGGTGAGCATGCCCTGCCTCGAGTTCTTCGCCGCGCAGCCGGAGGAGTACCGCCACGCCGTGCTGCCGCCCTCCGTGCCGCTCCGGATCGCGGTGGAAGCCGCGGCGCCGCAGGCATGGTACCGCTGGGTGGGAGACCGGGGCGTGGTGCTGGGGATCGAGCGGTTCGGCGCGTCGGCGCCGTACCAGCGGATCTACCAGGAGCTGGGGCTGACGGTGGAGCGGATCGTGGCAGAAGCGAAACGGCTGGTGTAGAATCGGACCGTGAACCGTACCGCCTTGCTGTCGCTCACCCTCCTCGCGGCCTGCGGGCCCTCCGCGACGCGCCGGCGCGCGGACGTCGAGGAGTGCAGCAAGGTCCACGAGCAAGCGCAGCTCATCGCATTGTGCCTGATGAGCGACCACAAGTGGCCGGAGGCCGAGGCCAACGCGGCCGGGCGCGCCCGCGAGAGCGAGCTCATCGGCATCCGGGCCGCACACGAGGACTCGCTCTGGAGCGTCGCCGCCCAGCGGCACCGACAGGAAATCCGGCAGTGCCCGGGACGGTGGAGGGACATGGCGGCGTGCCTCGAGGCGGCCGGATGGCCGGCGGCCCGCGCCCAGCGCGCGGGTGACTCCGCCTGGACAGCCGATTCCGCCGAGCACCGGCGCCAGATCGGCTCCTGCCTGACGCGCGAGCGCACCGCGAACATCGCCGCCTGCCTGCAGCTGTACTACGGCTGGTCGCCGGAGCGGGGACTCAGGGCCAACGACTCGGTAAGGGCGGCACAGGGAAGGTGAGTCGCACCTGGCTAGCACTTCGGCGCGTAGGCGCCGTAGCAGCGGATTAGTTAAGAAACGCGGTTGACGAAGGAGACGATCATGGAGCGCCCGAAGAAACCGCTGAATGGTTGGGCTCCCCCGCTTTGTACCTCCTCCCCGCGATTCGATAGTCAAGGTATGTATTGGCAGACATTCTGGATCGTTTCAGTCTCCTAGGAGGCCCCCTCGATGGCCAAAATCCTCGCTGACCGAGAGGTACGAACGCTCCTGGGCACAGTACTAGTTGGCGCGGACGAGAAGTACCTCAACCCGAACGGAATCGAGTTGAGATTGGGGAAGGACGTCCTGTTTCACTCCACAGGAGAACAGGTCGAGTTGACGCCAGGATCGTTCCTCAAAGTCAGCCCAGGTGAGACCGTTGTGATCTCGAGCATGGAGCGGATCGATTTCACCGCAGATACTGTCAAGAAGAGATTCCCAAGCTCTATGTTGATGGCCCTTATCACTCCCACAACCACAATGATGCGTGAGGGAATTTCCCAGGTTGCGACGAAGATAGACGCAGGCTTCCGAGGAGGGCTCAACTGGGGGCTTCGTAACGGGTCGACGAGAGACCTAGTGCTTCAATACGGTGAGCCGATCTTCAAACTGACCATCTTCCTTCTGGATAAGGACGAGTCGCCTGATTTGGCTTATGGCGGGAGAGAATTCGACGGCTACCAGGGCTCTGAGGGGATCGTGCGTTCGACTCGTCGAATTCCCGCCGACATTCCCAAGGGGAAAGTCGTTGCGTCCAGTTTCGAGAAGCTGGATCCGAAGAAACAACTCCGTGAGGCAGGGTATCCATTCGATCACATCGGTACGGAGCTTACGGCCCTGGACGGGAAGTTCGAAGTAGTCTCGAAAGACGTGCTTCTGCTCAAAGAGCACTTCGAGGGCAGGTCAAAAGAGTTGTCTCAGAAGATAGAAGCCGAAACAGCCACGCTTGCGACAAAGATAGAGGACACACGAAAGAACCTGTTGGAGAAAGTGGAAGCACTTTTCGATAAGAAGTTTCTTAGAATCGTTGGCATACTAATTGGAGCGGCGCCCGTCATGTATTCTGGGCTCCTGTTCCTTCAAGGGAAACATCTTGATCCTAGCAGTATTGCGTTCATCGCATTGCTCGCTGGCTTGGTAATCCTGGGGATCACCTACGCCTTGAGTAAGCGCCCTGCATGACGGCCATCACGTAGCTCGAGACGAATGCATTCACCGATCAGCCGCCAGTTCTAGTTGTGGCCAATAATCCAGAAGGCGCCGCCGAAGAGTTTGGTAGATCCCGCTCTCTGAGATCAGATGCA
>QHVC01000119.1:8460-8657 GCA_003222205.1 Gemmatimonadota bacterium
CTTCGCCAACTGTCCCATACCGCTACCGGTAGGGCCAACGCAGTCCCGGCACAGGCGGACCCGGAGCCGAAACTGAACTTGAACATCATCTGATAGAAGGTGCGCTTGAACACGTTTGCGATATTCGGTCCTTCGATTCCCTCACCAGCCCACCTCAGGTTCTCCCTCAGCGCGTCGGGGAACTCGTTACGGTGTAA
>QHVC01000070.1 GCA_003222205.1 Gemmatimonadota bacterium
CGGCCGCAGTTTTACCTGCGGACGACGGATGTGACGGGGACGGTGGAGTTGGCGAGCGGGGTGGAGATGGTGATGCCGGGGGACAACACGAAGATGACGATCGAGCTGATCACGCCGATTGCGATGGAAGAGGGGCTGCGGTTTGCGATCCGCGAAGGCGGCCGCACCGTCGGCGCCGGCGTGGTCACCAAGATCAAGAAATAAGGCCCGATGCCGCGCGAGAACATCATCATGGAGTGCACGGCTTGTAAGAGCCGGAACTACTTCACGACGAAGAACCGGCGCAAGCACCCGGAGCGGGCGGAGTGGAAGAAGTTTTGCCCGCGGTGCAACAAGCCGCAGGTCCACAAGGAATCGAAGTAGCCCGTGACGACGGAGGCGATCGCCGGGCCGGCGCGCGGGCGGCTGGGCCGCTTCGTGGATTTCCTGCGGGATGTGCGCAACGAGATCCGCAAGGTCACCTGGCCGACCTGGGACGAGCTGAAGAAGGCGACCCTGGTCATCGTCGTGTTCGTGGCGGTGCTGGGCTTCGTGATCGGGGTGATGGACACCGCGCTGCAGTTCCTGCTGGTGACGTCCGTGGCGCGGCTGTTCCGATGAGTGAGCACCGCTGGTACGCGGTGCAGGTGACCGCCGGGCACGAGAATAAGGTCCGGTCCCTGATCGCGCGGCGCATTCAGGAAGACGCGCGCCCCGAGGCGGAGAAGCCGATCCGGCAGGCCCTGGTCCCCACGCAGGACGTGGTGGAGATCAAGAACGGCAAGAAGGTCAACGTCGAGCGCAAGATGTACCCGGGCTATGTGCTCGTGGAGATGTTCAAGAACCAGGAGACGCTCCACACGATCAACGGCATCCAGGGCGTGATCAAGTTCGTGGGCACGGGGCGGGAGCCGATGGCGCTGCGCCAGGACGAGGTCAACCGCTTGCTCGGCGTCGAAGAGACGGTGAAGGAAGAGGAGCCGGCGGAGACGATCCCGTTCCTGCCCGGGCAGGTGGTGGAGATCACCGAGGGGCCGTTCTCGGATTTCAGCGGCACGGTGGAAGAGGTGATTCCGGACAAGGGGAAAGTCCGCGTCTCGGTCTCACTCTTCGGCCGGCCGACGTCGGTGGAGCTGGATTACTTGCAGCTGAAGGCTCATTAAATGGCCAAGCCGATCGTCGCCGTCGTCAAACTGCAAGTGCCCGCCGGCCATGCAACCCCGGCCCCCCCGGTGGGGACGGCGCTCGGACCCCATGGTGTGAACATCATGGAGTTCGTCAAACAGTTCAACGCCAGGACGCAGTCCGCGGCGGGCATGGTGACGCCGGTCGAAGTCACGATCTTCAAGGACCGGACGTTCACCTTCATCACGAAGACGCCGCCCGCGGCGGTGCTCCTCAAGAAGGAAGCCGGCATCGAGAAGGGCTCGCCCACGTCCAACCGGCAGAAGGTCGGCACGGTCACGCGGGCGCAGGTGCAGAAGATCGCCGAGATCAAGATGCCCGATCTCAACGCGACCTCCCTCGAGTCGGCGATGAAGATGATCGCGGGGACGGCCCGCTCGATGGGCCTCGAGGTCGTGGACTGATGCGCGTGCATGGCAAGCAGTACCGCACGGCGGTAGCGACGCTCGAGCCCCGCAAGCTGTATCCGCTGCGCGAAGCGGTGGACAAGGTGAAGGCTACGGCTTTCGCCAAATTCGACGAGTCGGTGGACGTGGCGGTGCGGCTGGGCGTGGACCCCAAGCACGCCGACCAGATCGTCCGCGGCACGGTCACGCTCCCGCACGGCACGGGAAAGACCCTGCGGGTGCTGGCGATCGCGGCGGGCGACAAGGCCAAGGAAGCCGAAGCCGCCGGCGCCGACCTCGTGGGGGTCGAGTACATCCAGAAGATCAAGGACGGCTGGCTGGACACCGACGCGATCGTGGCGACGCCGGATCTGATGGGGCAGATCGCTCCCCTGGGGAAAATCCTCGGTCCCCGCGGCCTGATGCCGAACCCCAAGGCGGGCACGGTGACGATGGACGTGGGGCGGGCGGTCAAGGAGCTGAAGGCCGGCAAGATCGAATTCCGGGTGGACAAAAGCGGGATCGTCCATGCGCCGATCGGGAAGAAGTCGTTCACGGCGGAGGCGCTGGCCGAGAACCTGCACCACTTCCTCGAGGCGATCGTGCGGGCGCGGCCGGCGGCGGCCAAGGGCCACTACATCCGCTCGGTGACCGTCTCGAGCACAATGGGGCCGGGCGTGCCGCTTGATCCGGCGACGTACGTATGATCCGCACCAAGGCGCAGAAGCAGGAGATCGTGACGGCGCTGGCGGCGAAGCTCAAGCGCTCGCCAACGCTGTATGTGACGGACTTCACGGGCTTGAACGTCGCGCGGATCACCGACCTCAGGCGGCGGCTGCGGGCGGCCGGCGTCGAGTACGTGGTGGTGAAGAACACCCTGGCGCTGCGCGCGCTGAGCGAGGCGCAGCTGGCGGGGGGCGAGAGCGGGCTGGAGCGGCACCTCGATGGCCCGACAGCGCTGGTACTGGCGGGGGTGGACGCGGTGGCACCGGCGAAGATCCTCGCCGAGTTCGCCAAGGAATTCGAGAAGCCGAAGATCAAGGTCGGCCTCGTGCAGGGCCAGGCGATCGGCCCGGAGCAAGTCACGCGGCTCGCGACGCTGCCCGCACGGGACGTGTTGCTGGCGCAGCTGGGCGGCGCCCTGCAGGCGCCGCTGGCGGGCTTCGCCGGTGCGCTGAACGGATTGTTCATGACGATGGTGGGAGCCCTCGAGGCGTTGAAACACCAAAAGGCGGGAGAGTAGCCACATGGCGACGCAGACGACGTTGGGCAAGGACGATATCATCGCGGCGATCGGCAACATGTCGGTGTTCGAGCTGGCCGAGCTGATCGAAGCGTTCAAAGCGAAGTTCAACGTGACGATCGCGGCGCCGGTCGCAGCAGCGCCGGCCGCGGGCGCGGCGGCGGGCGGAGCCGCGGCGCCGGCGGTGGAGGAGCAGACCGAGTTCACCGTCGTGTTGAAGAGCGGCGGCGAGAAGAAGATCCAGGTGATCAAGGAAGTCCGCGCGGTCACGAACCTCGGCCTCAAGGAAGCGAAGGATCTCGTCGAGGCCGGGGGCGTGGTAAAGGAAGGCGTGTCGAAGCAGGAAGCCGAAGAGATCAAGAAAAAGCTCGAGGCGCAGGGCGCGGTCGTTGAGCTGAAGTAGGCGTGGCGTTCGCCCCGGGCCATTGGGGCCTGCGGGCGCGACCCCGGCCTTCTTCGGTTCACGACATGCGCGGATTCGCTCCATACCTGCTCGCCTCACCGAGCCCTGCTGGCGTCCCCCGGCCTGTTGGCCCGGGGGCGGCAGGGCCTTTTGCCGTTGGATTGAGGGCCTGACATGACGACGAAGACGCTGCCGGTTCTGTCGTTCGCGAAGCTCGAGATGGGGATGCCGATGCCGCATCTCCTCGACATCCAGACGCGCGCCTTCCAGGCGTTGCTCCAGCCGGACGGCAAGGGCGCCACGCGCGCCGACGTCGGGCTGGAGCGGGTGTTCAAGGACTTGTTCCCGATCCAGGACGTCAACGGGAACTACTCGCTCGAGTTCGTGAAGTTCGCGCTGGGCGAGCCCAAATACACGGTCGAGGAGTGCATCGAGCGCGACATGACGTACTCGGTGCCGCTCAAGGCGACGCTGCAGCTCGTGGTGATGGAGGAAGTCGGGGAGGGGAAGGCGAAACGGCCGAAGAACATCATCGAGAAGGAAGTCTATCTGGGCGAGCTGCCGATCCTGACGCCGCTGGGCACGTTCGTGATCAACGGCGCCGAGCGGGTGATCGTCTCGCAGCTGCACCGCTCGCCTGGCGTGGTGTTCGAGGAGAGCATCCACCCCAACGGCCAGCGGCTGTTCTCGGCGCGCATCATCCCGTTCCGGGGATCGTGGGTCGAGTTCACGATCGACATTCACGACGTGATCTTCGTCCACATCGACAAGAAGAAGAAGTTCCCGGCGACCGCGCTGCTGCGGGCGTTCGGCTACGGGACCAACGCCGAGATCCTGAAGCTGTTCTACGCCACGAAGGACATCGACATCACGGGCAAGCTCGAGGGCCGCGCCCAGAAGCGCGAGGTGCTCGGCACCCTGCTCGCGGCCGACGTGCCGGACCCCGAGAACAAGAAGGGGGAGGCGCTCGGCAAGGTCGGCGACGAGCTGACGCTCGAGAAGTTCAACACCTTCCGCCGCGCCGGGATCACGCGCGTCAAGGTGTTCGCCGGGTACACTACGCTCGACCTGCGCGAGGAAGAGCACCCGACCACGACCCGCACCACCGAGGGCAAGCACATCCTCGCCTTCGACGTCGCCGACCCGGAGACCGGCGAGGTCCTCGCCGAAGCCGGTCGCGAGGTCACGGACGCCATGCGCAAGAAGCTGCTCAAGGCGAACGTCGCGCGCGTGGAGGTGCTGCTACCGCCTGGGCGGGCCGAGTCGCCGCTCATCAAGAACACGCTGGCCAAGGACCCGACGCGCTCGGAGGCCGAGGCGCTGGAGCAGATCTATCAGCTGCTGCGGCCCGGCGAGGCGCCGAACCTGGAGACCGCGCGGCAGGCGCTGGAGCGGCTGTTCTTCCACCCCAAGCGCTACGACCTGGGGCGGGTGGGCCGCTACAAGATCAACCAGCGGTTGAAGGTCGCGGCCCCGACGGACGTCACCGTCCTCACCGAAGAGGACTTCATCGCGATCATCCGCTACCTGATCGAGCTGCGCGAGGGGCGCGGGTACACGGACGACATCGACCACCTCGGCAACCGCCGCGTGCGCTCGGTCGGCGAGCTGATCGCCAACCAGTTCTCGGTGGGGCTGTCGCGGATGGCCCGGCTCATCAAGGAGCGGATGAGCATCAATAACGACCCCGAGCGGATCACCCTGGACGACCTGGTGAACGCGCGGACGGTGAGCGCCGTGATCCAGGCGTTCTTCGGCAGCTCGCAGCTGTCGCAGTTCATGGACCAGACCAATCCCCTGGCCGAGCTGACCCACAAGCGCCGGCTGAGCGCGCTGGGGCCGGGCGGCCTGACGCGCGAGCGCGCGGGGTTCGAAGTCCGCGACGTGCACTACAGCCAGTACGGCCGCATGTGCCCGATCGAGACGCCGGAAGGGCCGAACATCGGGCTGATCACGAGCCTGTCGTGCTACGCGCAGGTGAACGACCTCGGCTTCATCGAGACGCCCTACCGGATCGTCAAGAGCGGCAAGGTCACCGACGACATCCGCTGGCTGTCGGCCTCCGAGGAAGAGGACTACGCGATCGCGCAGGCGAACGCCCGCCTCACCGAGGACGGCCGCTTCGCCGACGACCTGGTGCTGTGCCGCAAGCGGGACGACTACCCGCTGCTCCCGGCCGAGCGCGTGGACTTCATGGACGTGGCGCCGGAGCAGCTCGTCTCCATCGCCGCGGCGCTGATCCCGTTCCTGGAGCACGACGACGCGAACCGGGCCCTCATGGGATCGAACATGCAGCGCCAGTCGGTGCCGCTGCTCTTCCCGCAGGCGCCGGCGGTGGGCACGGGGCTCGAGGAGCGGGTGGCGCGCGATTCGGGCGCCGTGGTCATCGCGCGGCGCGCGGGCGTGGTGCAGCGCGTCACCGCCGACGAGGTCATCATCGACACCGGCGACGAGGAGCGGCGGGCGGGCGAGCACCCGCTCGCGCGGCTCAAGCAGCACGACCGCTATCGCCTCAAGAAGTTCTGGCGGACGAACCAGGACACCGCCATCAACCAGCGGCCCCTGGTGCACGTCGGCCAGCGCGTGAAGGCCGGCCAGATCGTCGCCGACGGCTCGGGCACCGAGCGCGGCGAGCTGGCCCTGGGCGCCAACGTCCTGGTCGCGTTCATGCCGTGGTACGGCCACAACTTCGAGGACGCCATCGTGCTCTCGGAGCGCCTGGTCAAGGACGACGTCTACTCGTCGATCCACATCCAGGAGCTCGAGCTCCACGTCCGCGACACCAAGCGCGGCCGCGAGGAGATCACGCGGGAGATCCCCAACGTCGCCGAAGAGTCGCTCGTCGACCTGGACGAGCGCGGCATCGTGCGCATCGGCGCGCACGTCAAGGCCGGGGACATCCTCGTCGGCAAGATCACGCCGAAGGGCGAGACCGAGCTGTCGCCGGAGGAGAAGCTGCTCACGGCGATCTTCGGCGAGAAGGCCAAGGACGTGAAGGACTCGTCGTTGAAGGTGCCGCCGGGGATGGAGGGCGTGGTCATCGACGTGAAGATCTTTTCGCGCGTCGAGGACCAGGTCGTCGAGAAGGACCGCGGCGAGCGCATCGGCGAGGTGCGGCGCGTCGAAGCGGAGGAGAAGGCGCGCATCTCGGACGCCGTGTTCACCGAGCTGACCGAGTTGCTCGCCGGCCATGAAGTCGGGCTGATGCTGAAGGCCGGCACGGTGGAAGAGTACCTGCCCGCCGGCACCAAGCTCACGCGCGAGCGTCTCGCCGAGGTGCGCTTCGCGGACGTGGACCTGAAGACCCTGCGGGTGTCGAACAAGGCGGTCAACGAGCGCGTGCGCGCCATCCTGGACGCCGCGCAGGTCGAGCGCGCCAAGATCGAGGAAAAGGCCGAGGACCAGATCGACAAGATCCTCCAGCCGGACGAGCTGCCGCCGGGCGTGATCCAGCTGGTGAAGGTGTACATCGCCGAGAAGCGCAAGATCTCGGTGGGCGACAAGATGGCCGGCCGCCACGGCAACAAGGGCATCATCGCGCGCATCGTCCCGGAGGAGGACATGCCGTTCCTCCCCGACGGGACGCCGGTGGACATCGTGCTGAACCCGCTGGGCGTGCCGTCGCGGATGAACGTGGGCCAGATCCTCGAGACGCACCTCGGCTGGTGCGCGCGGATCCTGGGCTTCGAGGCGAAGACCCCCGTCTTCCAGGGAGCCGACGAAACGGAGATCGGCGTGCTCTTGCGGCTCGCGGGGCTCACCTGGGCGGCGGATGCCCTGCGCCTCGACGCGCGCCCGCCGGTGCTCGACGCCGAGGCGGTGCGACGCATCGCCGACGATTTGCGACGCCTGCCCGCGCAGAACGGCGGGCGGCCCGACTTGACCACGGCCGGGCTCGCCGTCCTGGCGTCGCGGACGCTGTCGCAGGAGACGCGAGACGTGCATCACCAGTTCGTGGATTTCCTGCGGCTCGCGGCCAAAGCGCTGGCCGAGCGCGAGCTCGTGCAGAAACGTCTGGAGCGGGAGCAGCACGCGGCCCAGCTCGAGGCGGCCGAGTTGTCGAAGACCGAGCGGGCCGCGCTGAAGACCGGGCTCAAGGACGTCGAGAAGTTCCTCGAGCACGACAAGGCGGCGGAGGTGCTGGAGACCGCCGGGTATCCGGCGCTCGCGGCCCTGCTCGGGCCCAAGAGCGAGGCCGACGTGGACCAGGCGGCGTCCGAGCTGCTGCGCAGCGCGGGGCTGTCGCCGGCGGGGAAGGCGCGCCTGCGCGATGGCCGGACGGGCGAGCTCTTCACCTGGGACGTCACGGTGGGCTCGATCTACATGATGAAGCTGTCGCACCTGGTGGACGACAAGATTCACGCGCGGTCGATCGGACCGTACTCGCTGGTGACGCAGCAGCCGCTGGCGGGCAAGGCGCAGTTCGGCGGCCAGCGGTTCGGCGAAATGGAAGTGTGGGCGCTGGAAGCGTACGGCGCCGCGCACACGCTGCAGGAGATCCTCACGGTCAAGTCGGACGACGTGAACGGTCGCAGCCGCGTGTACGAGGCGATCGTGAAAGGGCAAAATCTGCCGAAACCCGGTATTCCCGAGTCCTTCAACGTGCTGGTGAAGGAGCTCCAGGCCCTGGGTCTCAAGGTCACCCTGGGCACCACCGAGGACGTCGAGGAGTAAGGGGAGGAACGACACGATGATCGATTTCCGAAGCGGACGCGAGCCGAAGAGCTCGAGCTTCGATTACATCCAGATCCGGATCGCCTCGCCCGAGGAGATCCGCGGGCCGAAGGACCAGAAGGAGCGCGAGCGCCTGGAGCTGCAGGGGCAGCGCGCCTGGTGGTCGTGGGGCGAGGTCACCAAGCCCGAGACGATCAACTACCGGTCCTTCAAGCCGGAGCGCGACGGG
>QHVC01000068.1 GCA_003222205.1 Gemmatimonadota bacterium
GAACCGCCGCCTGCACGAGCAGCTCGGCCACGCCGATCCGCTGGTCGGCGTGAGCGGGGCGATGGACGAGCTGCGCACCTGGATCGCGCGCGTCGCCCCCACGGAGTCGCGAGTGCTGATCACCGGCGAATCGGGCACGGGGAAGGAGCTCGTCGCCGCGGCGATCCACCGGCAGAGCCGGCGCGCCGCCAAGCCGTTCGTGACCGTGAACAGCGCGGCGATCCCCAAGGACCTCGTGGAGTCGGAGATGTTCGGCCACGAGAAGGGCGCCTTCACGGGCGCCGCCGAGCGGCGGCTGGGACGGTTCGAGCTGGCGGACACCGGCACGCTGTTCCTCGACGAGGTCGGCGACCTGGGCGCGGAGGCCCAGGCGAAGCTGCTGCGCGTCCTCGAGAGCGGTGTGATCGAGCGGGTCGGCGGAGAGCGGCCGATCCAGGTGGACGTGCGGGTGATCGCGGCGACCAACAAGGAGCTGCAACAGGCCGTGCAGCGCGGCCAGTTCCGAGAGGACCTGTTCTTCCGTCTCAACGTCCTGCCGGTCAACATCGCGCCGCTGCGCGAGCGGTCCGAGGACGTGCCGCCGCTGGTGAAACACTTCGCGGGACGGCAGTCCGCCCGCCTCGGCCGCCCGGTGCAGGTAGACGCAGGGGCGATGCAGCTGCTCGCCGCCTACCGCTGGCCCGGCAACGTCCGCGAGCTGGCCAATATCGTCGAGCGGCTCGTGATCCTGTCGACCGAAGACACGATCACCGCGGAGCAGGTCGTGCGCGTGCTCCCGCAGGACGGCGCGCGACCAGGGGGGGCGGCGTCGGCCGGCGAGGCCGGCGAGTGGCGCGACGTGGCGCTCGCCGACGCGCTCGACTCATACGAGCGGACGCTCATCGCTCGCGCGCTCTCGGCGGCGCACGGCAACGTCGCGGAAGCCGCGCGCCGGCTCGCCACCGACCGCGCCAACCTGTACCGGCGGATGCGGCGACTGGGGCTCGAGCCGCCTCGCAACGTGACGGGATGACACGCTGTCACCCCGAATCCCCGCAGCGCACGGCGCGACGACCCCCCCGGCGCGCGGCACAACCATTGCACGACCGGCAGTCGCCTTCAACGCGGATCCCATCCATGCGTGCAGCACTGCTGTTCCTCATCGGCCTCACCAGCCCACTGGCGCTCGCCGGGCAGGACACGGCCATCGTCATCCACCCTGAGAGCACCGGGGTGCACTTCGTGCCCTCAGAGCTGCCGCGGGTGGTGGCGGAGGAAGCGATCCGGCTCTACAACGCTCCCGGCACGACGCGGCTGGCCGGATACGCGCACCTGCCGCGCGGCAACGAATGGCGTGGCGACGTGGCGGTGCGGAGCGGGCCCGCGCTGATCGAGGGCCGGGTGCAGGGTACCGTCCTCGTCGTCAACGGCGACGTGGCCCTGACCGCGACCGCCGAGGTGACGGGCGACCTGTTCGTAGTCGGCGGCACGGTGAGCCGCGCGCCCGGCGCGCGCGTCGGCGGTGAAGTCCGCGAGTACCGCGACCCCCTACCCTACCGCGTCGCCGGCGAGACGCTGGCGTACGCGCCGAACCTGCGGCGCCGCTTCCGCAACCCCCAGGCCCAGCTGACCTTCGGGACCGCCGAAGCCCGCTCGGCGCTGACGCTGTCCACGGGCGGCACCTTCAACCGCGTGGAAGGTCTGCCGATCGTGTTCGGACCGGTGTTCGACTGGCGGCTCACCGGGGACAGTCATCTGCGCTTCGACGCGCTCGGCGTGTTCCGCACCGCCGGCGATCTCTCCGACCGGCGCTCCGACCTGGGCTATCGGCTGCGCGCCGAAGTGCGCCGCGGGAGCGGGGAGAGCCAGACGATGGGCTTCGGGCTGCGGGCGATGGACGTGGTGGCGCCGATCGAGGACTGGGGCCTGCACGCCGAGGAGGTGGGATGGGCGGCGTTCCTGTTTCACCGCGATTACCGCGATTACTTCCTCGACAAGGGCTGGGCGGCGCGCGCCTACTTCCAGCCGGAGCACGCCATCACGGTGAGCCTCGAGTTTCGGCGCGAGTGGATGACGTCGGTGACGCCGCGCGACCCGCTCACGATCACCCGCAACGACCAGTTGTGGCGGCCCAACCCGCCGATCGACGAGGGGCACTTCAACACCTGGGCCGCCACGGGCGTCCTCGACACCCGCAACGATCACGAGAACCCAACCACCGGCTGGCTCGTCATCGCCACCTTCGAGCGGAGCGGCAGCAAGGACGTCAGCCCGCAACCAGGCGTTCCGAGCGGCGTGCGGGACAATATCCCGACCAACGGCACGTACCGGTTCAACCGGGCGTGGCTCGATCTCCGGCGCTACAGCCGGGTGAGCCCGAGCGGGCGCCTGAACCTGCGTGTCGTCGCGGGCGGCTGGGCAGGTGGTGACGCGCTGCCATTGCAGCGCCGGGTCAGCCTGGGCGGGCCCGAGGTGCTGCCCGGTTACAACTTCCGCCAGGCGGCGTGTAACCAGGCGATGACCGCCGCGGAGTACCTGGACACCCGGGTCGCCGCGTGCGACCGGGTGCTTGCCGTACAGGCAGAGTACCGCGGCCACATCTCTCTGCACTGGAGCTACAACCCCGTCGGGGAGGATGAGGGCCGCGGCGAGACGCTGATCCGGCTCGAAGGCCCGGATTTGGTGGTGTTCAGCGAAGCCGGACAGGGGTGGCTCGTCGGCAGCGGGCCTGGCCGCTTGCCGTCGGGGAAGATCCCGGACTTCTCGAGCTGGCTCGCCGACGTCGGCCTCGGCGTGGACTGGGGCGGATTCGGGGCATACATCGCCAAGGCCGTCACAGTGGGGCAACCGCTGCGCTTCACGCTGCGACTCGAGCACCGCTTCTAGCGTGCGGCGCGGGCCGGCGGTCCTGCCGCTCGCTCTCGCCGCGGTCGCGCTCACCGGCGCGGCCGCGGCCCAGTCCCCGTCGCTCGCGCTGACCGTCGAGCAGTCCCAGCCTCGGGTGCAGGTCGCTGGCCTGCTCGCGGACGGGAAGTTCGTGGGACTGATGCGGTCGGGGTTCCCCCTGCGCCTGCACTACCGGCTGGAGCTGTGGAAAGTGCGGTCGGGGTGGTTCGATCAGTTCGTGAGCGAGGTCTCCTGGGACGCGCTCGCCCGCCACGACCCCCTGGCGGATGACTTCGTGCTGATCCGCACCGGCGGCGGCGTCACGCACCATCCCAACGCCGACGCGCTCGAGAAGGCGATCGGCCTGCCGTATCGCATCACGCTCTCTCCCCAGGGGAACGGCAAGTTCTACTTCCTGTGCCGGCTCGAGGTAACGACCCTCAATGACAGCGACCTCCAGGAGCTGGAGCGCTGGCTGAAGGGCGACGTGAGCCCGGCGGTGTCGGGGAGCGGGAGCCTGGGTGACGCGCTGTTACGCGGGGCCCAGCGGGTGCTGGTGCGGATCGCCGGGCTGCCCCGGCTCAACCTCGAAGCGCGGTCGGCGGAGTTCCGGCCGGGACGCTAACCCCCGAACTGCCGATCGATCGCCCGGCGGATCTGCTGCAGCGTCTGTCCCCGCCCCGCGAGTTCCGCCGCCAGCTGAGCTTCCCCCTTACAAATGTCGCAGGAGGCGCCGTGGTCGCTCTCGAAGCAGGTGAGCAGCGAGCGGTGACCGACCGTCCGCGAGCAGTTGCAGTGGCAGTAGAGCCCGTCCAGCACCGTGGGGGCGCTGCGCGCCGCCGCGTAGGCCTCGGCGGCGTTCGGGGTGTTGGGGACGGCGATGGGCGGCAGCACGCGCTCGGCGGTCACGCCGAGCCGCGGCTCGGGGTGGTTCGCCGCCTGGCCGCGGCGCGCCACCGCCAACACGAGCACCAGTCCCAGCGCCGCTCCCCCGGCGATCAGCCAGGGAAGCTTTGCTCCCCTCACATCGCCTCGAGGGTGGCGAGCACGTCGGCGCCGTAGAACAGCCGGATGTAGCGGTTCTGGATCGGGGTGAGGCGGCGCACCGCCCAGGAGAGGTGCACGAAGTGCGGCTCGAACGGCACGCGGATCGGGTGCATCCCCGCCTCTTCGGGGAGGAGGTTGCCCTTGCGCGTGTTGCACGAGCTGCACGCCGTCAGGACGTTGGTCCAGGCGTTGGTGCCGCCCCGCGACAGCGGGACGAGGTGATCACGCGTCAGGCACTCCCTGGGCTTCAGCTGGATCTGGTGGCGACCGCAGAACTGGCACTGGTACTGGTCGCGGGCGAAGAGGAAGGTGTTCGTGACCTGGCGGCGGAAGCGCCGCGGTACGTGGACGAAGCGGACCAAGCGGATAACCGCCGGCCGGGGGATCTCCAGGCGCTCGCTTCTCACTACCGCGCCCTTGTCGGCCTCGACGATCACGGCCTTGCCGTCGATCACGAGGCGCAGGGCGCGGCGCACCGGTACCATGGTGAGAGGCTCGAATGACGCGTTCAGGGCTAGGCAGCGCATGGCCCTGATATGCTACCTAAGCGCCTAAGGCACGGCAAGACCGGGCGTTAGACCCCGCCGGCAGGCGCGAACGCGCGCTTCAACTCTTCGAGTTGCTCCTCAACCGAGGCGCGTGAGGACCCACCGGGGGTCGCTCGACCCTCGACGCTGTCCTCCCAGGTCCCCAGCTGCGATACGGCGATACCGAGCTTGGGATGGATTCCCGCGGCTACTGCCGGGGGCACCTGGTCCAGCGGCACGCCCGAGCGCTCGGCCTCGCGCACGAGCCGGCCCACCAGCCCGTGACTCTCCCGGAAGGGAACGCCCGCCTCGACCAGCAGGTCGGCGAGGTCCGTGGCGCGCAGCGAGGCATCGAGGGCCGCGGCCATGCGCCCGCGGTCGATCTCCAGCGACGCCAGTGCACCCGTCGCGGCGGGCAACACCAGGCCCAGCGTGTCGACCGCCTCGAACAGCAGCGCTTTGTCCTCCTGGAGGTCCTTCTGGTAGCCCGCGGGGAGCCCTTTCAGCGTGGTGAGCATGGCGACGAGGTCGCCGAGGAGGCGGGCCGACTTGGCGCGGGTGAGCTCGAAGACATCGGGGTTGCGCTTCTGAGGCATCAGGCTCGAGCCGGTCGAGAACGCGTCCGAGAGCCGCACGAAGCCGAACTCGCCGGAGGCATAGGCGACGAGCTCCGCCGAGAGCCGCGAGAGGTGGGTGCCAACGAGGGCGAGCACGAACAGCACTTCGGCGACGAAATCGCGGTCGCCGGTGACGTCGAGCGCGTTGCTCGAGACCGCCCGGAACCCCAGCGCCTCCTTGAGCAGCACGCGGTCCACGGGGAAGCCGGACCCGGCGAGCGCGCCCGAGCCGAGCGGCAACTCGGCCACGCGGCGGCGGGCGTCGGCGAGCCGCTGGCGGTCGCGCGTGAGCGGCCAGGCGTGGGCGAGCAGCACGTACGCCCAGCGCACCGGCTGGGCGCGCTGGCCGTGGGTGTAGCCGGGGAGCAGGACGTCAACGCCCTCCCTCGCCTTCTCGACCAGCACGCGGCCCAGGGTGGCGAGGTCGGCGTCGAGCTGATCGACGGCGTCGAGCGTCCACAGCCGCAGATCGGTCGCGACCTGGTCGTTGCGGGAGCGGCCGGTGTGGAGCTTGCCGGCGGCGGCGCCGACTTCCTCGTAGAGCAGCCGCTCGACGAGGGTGTGCACGTCCTCATCCGGCGCGCCGGCGGCGGCACCGTCGGCGAGCCGCTCGGCGACGCGGTCGAGCCCGTCGAGCAGCTGGGCCTCTTCTTCCGCCGACAGCACCCCGACGCGGCCCAGCGCGTGGACCCATGCTTTGCTCGCCGCGACATCCTGGGGCCAGAGCCGGTGATCCACCGGCAGGCTGCGGTTCAGGGCATCGAGCGCTTCAGCGGGCCCCAGCGCGAAGCGGCCGCCCCACATCTGGTGGGAGGGCGGTAACGGCGGTGACGTCGCCGCCTCGGTCGCCTTCGGGTCGTCCGACATCATTCCGCTTCGGCGGCGACCTGCGGACGGCGCTGAGCTTCGAGCCCGGCCGCGATCTTGATCGCCAAACCATAGAGGTGGATGAAGCCTTCGGCGTCCTTCTGGTCGTAGACGTTGTCCTTGCCGAAGGTCGCGTACGACGGTTGATACAGCGCGAACGGACTCTCCCGCCCGGCGACGGCCGCGCCGCCCTTGAACAGCTTGAGCCGGACGGCTCCGGTCACGCGCTTCTGCGTGGCGGCGACGAACGCGTCGAGGGCCTCGCGCTCGGGCGTCCACCAGCGGCCGTCGTAGACCAGGTCGGCGTAGCGGAGGGCGAGCTCGTCCTTGAGGCGCAGCGTGCGGCGGTCGAGGACGAGCTGCTCGAGCTCGCGATGCGCCGCGTGGAGCAGCGTGCCGCCGGGCGTCTCGTACACGCCGCGCGATTTCATGCCGACCAGCCGATCCTCGACCACGTCGGCCCGGCCGACGCCGTGCTCGCCCGCGACGTCGTTGAGCGCGGTGAGCAGCTCGACGGGGCCGAGCGGGACGTGATCCACCGAGACCGGGGTGCCCTCCTCGAAGCCGATCTCGACAGTCTGCGGCGTGTCCGGCGCTTCGAGCGGGTTCGAGGTCATCACGAAGATGTCTTCCGGCGCCTCACGGGACGGATCCTCGAGGATGCCGCCCTCGTGCGAGCAGTGCCAGAGGTTGCGATCGGTGGAGTAGGGCTTCTCGGCCGTCGCGAGGACGGGCACCCCCTTCGCCTTGACGTAGGCGATCAGGTCCTCGCGGCCCTTGAACTCCCACTCGCGCCAGGGCGCGATGACGCGCAGCTCGGGGCCGAGGGCGGCGTAGGTGAGCTCGAAGCGCACCTGGTCGTTGCCCTTCCCCGTGCAGCCATGGGCCAGCGCCTGAGCGCCGACTTTCTGGGCGAGCGCGACCTGGCGGGCGGCGGTGAGCGGGCGGGCCATCGACGTGCCCAGCAAGTAGGTGCGGGCGTACACGGCGCCGGCGCGCAGCGAGGGGAAGACGAAGTCGCGCACGAACTCGTCGCGCAGGTCCTCGACGACGCAGTCCTCCGCGCCGGAGCGTTTGGCTTTCTCGGCGAGGCCGTGCAGCTCGCCGGCCCCCTGCCCGACGTCGGCCGCGAAGCACAACACGCGGGCGCCGTAGCGCTCACGCAGCCAGGGAACGATCGCCGACGTATCGAGACCGCCGGAGTACGCGAGCACGACCAACGGGCCCACGTCCGCGCCTGTAGGTTTATGCATTGAGTTGAATAAAAATGCAGGGGCGGGAGAAGCGTGTCAAGCCTTGAGCCCGGCGAGCTCCTTGAGGCGGACCATCACCGCGCGGCACGCCCGCTCCGAGCGGGTGATGACCAGCACGGTATCGTCGCCGGCGATGGTGCCGATGATTTCGTCCCAGCCCGCCCCGTCGAGCGCGAGCCCCAGGGCCTGCGCCCCGCCGGCGGGGGTCTTGAGGACGAGGAGCGCCCCGACGCCCTCGAGCGAGACGAGCGTCGCGGGCAGCAGCTGCTCCAAGTGCGGGCGGATCGCCGCCCCCGATTCTGAGGCAGGGGCATAATGGGACCCGCCATCGGGCGAGGCGACCTTGGCGAGGCCCAGCTCGCGGATGTCGCGAGACAGCGTCGCCTGAGTGACGTCGAAGCCTTCCGTCTTGAGCCGCTCGCGCAGTTGTTCCTGGCTCGCCACCGTCTCGCGCCGCACGATCTTGAGGATGGCGGCGTGGCGCTGGGTTTTCATGGGGCTACAATCTAGCTCGCCCTTTGAGACATGGCCTCCGCGCGGTGGACGATGCGGCCGGCGACCAGCGTCAACAGGGACGGACGGGGGCGGGCGGAGGCGGACGGGGACGGGCGGGGGCGGACAGAGACGGACGAAAACACCGCCACGTCAGCGGCCTTTCCCACCTCCAGCGAGCCGATCTCATCGTCCCAGCCGAGGGCGCGGGCGTTGTCGATAGTCAGCTGCCGCAGCGCAGCGTCCCCGGTCAGCCCCGCCGCCGCGGCCTCCGCCCACAGATCGAGCGTCCCGACGCTCACCACCGAATCGGTCCCGAGGCCGACCGGGATGCCCGCCGCGCGAAACGCGGCGAGCGGCGCCGCGCCGTGGCGGTGGGCCCGGTT
>QHVC01000069.1 GCA_003222205.1 Gemmatimonadota bacterium
CGATTCCCGCAGCAGGCGCGCTGTGGCGGGCCGCGGCGTCGCTGCGCGGCGGTGTGGTGTACTGGAACCCCCGGGGCGGCGTGGTCGCGACGAACGCCTACGACTTCGAGGGCTACGTGCGCGGCAGCGCCGAGGCGAGCGTGCGGCGCCCGTTCGTGGCGGGGACGCGCCTCGGCGTGCGACTGTACGCGGGGGGTTACGGGGGGGCGTCGCCGCCGGTGCGCCAGCGACGCATCGCGCTGGCCGGCGCGGACCCGTACGCGACGTTCGTCAATCCGCTGCTGCGCAGCCGTGGGGCGCCGCTCGCGCGGCCCGGTTTCTATTATCACGCGCCGGGCGGGCCCAACCTGCGGGGCTTCGCGGACGATGTCGGCGGTCGCTGGGCGGTGGCGGTAAATGTGGAGGTAACCAGGCCCCTGCTCAGCCGGGAGCGGGGTCCGCTGCGCCAGGTCGCCGTCTACGGGTTCGCCGACGGGGGGCTCGTGGACTCCATGGCGATCCCGTCCTCACCCGCGGGGCGGGCGGCGACGACGCTCTACGACGGCGGCGTGGGACTGGCCACGCGCCAGCATGTGGGCGACCTCGAATGGAGCTTCCGGCTGGAGCTGCCCGTGATCGTGAACCGCTGGGACTTCGCCCGGGACCCGCGACTCGGAGGGAGCCAGACCCGGGTGGCGTTCCGCTGGCAGGTCAGCCTGGAGCCGAGCTTCTGATCGGGCCCGGGGGCGAGAGCGACCGTCGCGGCTTCTTCCGCGACACGCTGGGCCGCCTGTTGCGCGAGGTGGTGGCGCGCACCGAGGAGCGGGTGGCGCCGCGGCGCTACTTCCGCCCGCCGGGCGCCCTGCCCGAGGTGGCGTTCGTCGCCGCGTGCACGCGCTGCGGGGCGTGCATCGACGTCTGCCCGGTGCACGCGATCGTGACGGCGCCGGCGGGCGCCGGGCTGTCGGCGGGAACGCCGATCATCGACATGGCGCGCCAGGCGTGCGTAGTCTGCGCGGACATGCCGTGCGCCCATGCCTGCGAGCCGCGCGCCCTGGTGCCGCCGGCGGACGGCTGGGCGTCGATCCACATGGGACGGCTCGAGCTGGACCCGCAGCGCTGCATCACGTTCCAGGGGGTATCGTGCGGGGTGTGCGCGCGGGCCTGCCCGGTGGGCGAGGCGGCGCTGGCGCTCGACGCGCAGGGCCGGCCGATCCTCAAGCCCGAGGGCTGCGTCGGCTGCGGGGTGTGCGTCAATGTGTGCGTGACGGCGCCGTCCTCGCTCAAACTGGAGCTCCGGTGAAGGGCGACCTCCCCTATCGCGTCGAAAAGCCCTGGGGCCACGAGCTCATCTGGGCCAGGACCGACCGCTACGTCGGCAAGATCCTGCACATCGAGGCGGGGCACGTGCTGAGCCTGCAGTACCACAACAAGAAGGACGAGTCGATTTACGTGCTGCACGGCGAGATCATCCTGCGGCTGCAGCAGGGCGATACGCTGATCGAACGGCGGATGGAGGAGGGCGAGGCGTTCCACATCACTCCCAAGACGGTCCATCAGTTCGAGGCGGTGGTGACGAGCGACCTGCTCGAGGCGTCGACCCCCGAGATCGAGGACGTGGTGCGGCTCAAGGACCGCTACGGGAGGGCCTAGGTGAAGGTCATCGTCCCGTTGGCGGGGAAGGGCACGCGCCTGCTCCCCCTCACCCGCCGCGTGCCCAAGCCGCTGGTCCACGTCGCCGGCCGGCCGGTGATGGATTACGTGATGGACGCGCTCTCGGGTCTCGACATCGAGGAGCTGATCGTGATCACGGGGCACCTCAAAGACGTGGTGCAGCAATACATCGTGGAGAAGTACGACGTTGCAGCGCGATTCGTAGAGCAGAAGACGTTGGACGGCACAGCGGGGGCGATCAACCTCGCGCGCCCCTACGTCGACGGCCCGGTGCTCATCGTCTTCGTCGATACGCTGTTCGAGGCCGATCTGTCCCTGGTGCGCACGGCCGACGCCGACGGCATCCTGTGGGCGAAAGAGGTCGAGGACTATCAGCGCTTCGGCGTGATCGTCACCGACGGTGGCGGCTACATGACGAGGATCGTCGAGAAGCCGAAGACGCCGGTCTCGAAGCTCGCCAATATCGGGCTGTACTATGTGCGCGACTGGCGCACGCTGTTCGAGGGCATCGCGCACGTGCTCGCCCAGCCGCCCAACAAGGGCGAGTACTACCTGACCGACGCCTTCCAGTACATGGTGGAGCGCGGCCGGCGCCTGCTCACGTCGCGGGTCGCGGGGTGGTACGACTGCGGGAAAGTGGACACGCTGCTCGAGACCAACCGCCACCTGCTGCAGCGGGGCCGCGCCCTTGCGCCCGCTGCGGCCGCGGCTCGCGGCTGCACCATCATCCCTCCGGTGCGCATCGAAGAGGGCGTGACACTGCGCGGCGCCACTGTCGGGCCCAACGTGACGATCGAGTCGGGGAGCACCATCCAAGACAGCACCGTCGCGAACAGCATCCTGGGCCGCAACGTCCGGGTGACGCGGGCCACGGTGCGCGACTCGCTGGTCGGGGACGACCAGGTCATCGCGGACCGGGAGCTGCTGCGCAGCGTGGCGGACGGCGGCGAGATCGCACCGGCGCAATGAGCCGGCTCAGGCCGCTCCACGGAGCGCCTTGCTCACCGCCGCCTTGAGCTCGGGGATCTCGTACGGCTTGGGGAGGAACCCGTCCGCCCGCGCCGCCAGGCCCTGCACCGCCTCGGCGTCGGGGCTGTAGCCGGAGGACACGAGGACTTTCAAGTCCGGCCGCACTGCCTTCAGCAGCTCGAACACGCCCGCGCCCCCGCCGGGCAGCACCATGTCGAGGATCACGAGATCCACCGGGGGATCGGCCCCTTGCAGCGCCGCCATCGCCGTCGGTCCGTCCACGGCCTCGAGCACCCGGTAGCCGAACCGGGTGAGGGCTCGCTTCAGGGCGGCGCGCACGATCTCCTCGTCGTCGACGATGAGGACGGTGCCGCCAGGGCGCGCGGTGGCGGCGATCGCTGCGGGAGCGGCGGCCGGTGCCGGCGCCGTGGCCGCCGCCCGTAGCGCGACGGGGATGAGGAGGTGGACGGTCGTCCCTCGGCCCGGCGCGCTCTCGATGCCGATCGCGCCGCCGTGTGCTTTGACCGCCCGGTATACAGTCGCGAGCCCCAGCCCGGTGGCCTCGTGCAACGGCTTGGTGGTGAAAAACGGCTCGAACACCCGCTCCACGGTGGCCGCGTCCATGCCCTGGCCGGTGTCCGAGACGGAGAAGCGGACGTAGCGGCCGGGCCGCGCCCCTGCCCAGGGCTTGTCCGGTGCGTGCACGACCTCCGCGGCGGCCGACAACACCAACCGATCTCCGGTCTCACCGCGCATCGCCTGGCGAGCATTGAGGAGCAGCTGGACGCCCGCGTGCACGAGGTACTCGGCGTCGCCGAGGATCGGGGGGAGATCGTTGGGGGCCTTGACCTCGATCGCGACCTCGGCGGGGAAGGTCGTGCGCGCGCGCGCGGCGAGACTGTCGAGGATCTGAACGGCGGGCGTCGGCTGCAGCGTGACGACGTCGTGCTCCCCGAAGCGCAGCAGCTCGTTGGTGAGCTCGCGCCCGCGGCGCGCGGCCTCGAGGATCTGATCGAGCTCCTTGGCGACGCCTGCCGTGCTCGCATCTTCGCGCAGCAGCGAGGCGTGGGTGAGGATGCCGCCGAGCAGGTTGTTGAACTGGTGGGCGAGGCCGCCCGCCAGGCGGGCCATCGCGTCGACGCGCTGCTCCTGGACGCGGTGCCGCTCGAGCGCCCGGTGCTCGGTCAGGTCCCGGAGGATCGCCTGGACCACCGGTCCCTGCGGCGCATCGATGCGCGCGAACGTGATGTTCACGTCCACCGCGCGCCCGTCGACGGCGCGGAGCCGCTGCGAGAGCTGGCGCAGCGCGCCCCCCATCGCGGCGGCGTACTCCCGGCTCACGCTGACGTCGCCGACGCCCGGTGCGTCCGCATAAAATTCGCCGAGTCGGCGTCCCAGGATGCGGTCCCGGGGAGCGCCGAGCAGGTCCACGAGGCGGGCGTTGGCCTCGAGGATGGCCCCCGCCTCGTCTAGGACCGCGATGCCATCGCCGGCGCTCTCGAACAAACTCCGGTAGCGCGCTTCCGACGCGGCGACCTGGCGCCGGGCGCGTTGCTGCAGGACGGTGCCCGCCACGCTCGCCGCGCCGATGCCGACGAGGGTGACGAACAATCGGGCGGCACTGCCGGGCGCGAGGTCGCCGGGGGACTCGAATGTGGCTATCACGACGATGCTCCCCGCGAGCACCACGCCGACGAAGGTCGCTTGCCAGCGCCACGACCAGGGCATGAAGACCGATGCGCCGAGGAACAGTGCGACGAGGGCGGAGCCCTCCTCCCACAGGAGGGACGGCTGCACCGCGATGACCGCGAGGATCGTGGCCGCGGTGACGGTGCCGATCAGGTAGGCGAACCAGCGCAGCGTCGCCACCGGGCGGCGAGGACGGCACAGAGCGGCGATCGTCAGCTCGACGGCGGCGCCGGTGACGCGCACCAGCAGCAAGCGCCGGCCGATCTCGACCGTGGGGAATCCCCCGGCAGCTTGACGGCCGAGGATCACCCCCGCGATGACGAGGGCGACGACCTGCAGCGCGCGCGCGTACGCGGCCGACTGCCTGGAGCGGAGGGGGGAGCCCGGCATAGCGCTTCCGTAGGCTTCGGGTTCAGGTAGACTGTTACATAATACTACCACCGAGTGGGCCTCATGACTGCCGACGAGACGCGCGAGCTGTTTGGCTACAACGCGTGGGCCAACCGCCTGCTGTTCGACGCGGCGGCAGCGCTCTCCGACGAGGTGTACCATCGCGATCTGAAGAGCAGCTTCGGCGGGATCCACGGGACCCTGGCCCATATCGTCTGGGCGGAGCAGCTGTGGCTGTGCCGGTGGCTGGGGCGGCCGAACCCGGCGGTGCCGCAGGGGAGGGACCTGACCTCCCTGGCGGCGGTGCGCGCGCGCTGGAAGGAAATCGAAGCAGAGCGGCGGGCGTTCCTGTCAGGGTTCACCGACGCGCGGCTCGCCGAGACGCGGGTCGTGAAGCCGTCGACGGGCGGGGAGTTCCGGCACAGCTTCGGAGAGATGCTGCGCCACGTGGTGGACCACTCCAGCTATCACCGCGGGCAAGTGGTGACGATGCTGCGGCAGGTGGGGGCGGTGCCGCCGACCACGGGGCTCATCTATTATTATCGTAACTCCAATGCGAGAAAGGGCTTAACAGAAGGTTGACGGCACGCCGGGAACCCGGTTTAATTACTGACCGTTCAGTAACTAACTCCGAGGATCCCGATGCCCGCTGTCGCCCGACGTTCGCGTAAAGCCCGCCCGCGCTGGCAGCGCCGCAAGGCGGCCCGTCCCGCGGAAATCGTCACCGCTGCGCTCGAGGTTTTCGTCGAGCGCGGCTTCGCGGCCGCCCGGCTCGAGGAAGTGGCGCGGCGCGCCGGGGTCACCAAGGGCACACTCTACCTCTACTTCAAGAGCAAGGAAGCGCTGTTCAAGGCCGTCGTGCGCGAGACGATCGTGCCCGTCATCGCCCAAGGTGAGGCCTTGGCGCAGTCGTTCCCCGGGACAGCCCGCGAGCTGGTCGAGCGGCTGGTGCGCGAGTACTGGCGGCTCGTCGGCGAGACTGACCTGGCCGGTATCCCGAAACTGATGATGGCGGAAGCCGCCACGTTCCCGCAGCTCACCCGGTTCTACTACGAGGAAGTGGTGGCCCGCGGCCACCGGCTCATGGCCGGCGTGATCGAGCGCGGCATCAAGAGCGGGGAGTTCCGCAAGGTGGACGTCGCCACCGCCGCCAAGCTCGCCATGTCGCCGCTGATGCACGCGACCGTGGCGCGCCGGGCGTTCGCGTCCTGCATGCCCGAGGGCTTCGACGTCGGCAAGTATCTCGACACTCACATCGACCTATATCTCCATGGCATCACGAACAACCGCTAGTCTCATCCTGGTGGCGCTCGCCGTGGTGAGCGGCGCGGCGGCGCAGGCGCCGGCCCCGCTGCGGCTCTCCTTCGCGGAGGCGGTGCGGCGCGCCGCCGGCACCGCGCCGGTCGTGGAGCTCGCCGGGCTGCGCAGCGACGAGGCGCAAGCGCGGGTACGCCAGGCGCGCGCCACGCTGCTGCCGAATCTCACGGCGACCGCCGGGTGGGTGAACCGCGACTTCAACAAGAACTCCCTGGGCATCAAGCTCTCGTTTCCCGGGGCGGGGTTGCCGACCCTCATTCGGCCGTTCAACACCTACGACTCGCGCCTCCAGGTCACCCAGACCCTGGTGGATTTTTCGAGCGTGGGCCGGGTGCGGGCGGCGCGCGCGCAGGCCGCGGGCGCGCGGGCCGAGGGCGGGGCGGCGAGCGAGGCGTCCGCCGGGGCGACGGCGCTCGCCTACCTGCGGGCCGCGCGCGCGGACGCGGTAGTCGGGGCGCGGCAGGCCGACTCGACGATCGCCGCCGAGCTGGTGATTCTGGCCGAAGCGCAGCGCCGGGCGGGGGTGAGCGCCGCGATTGACGTGACGCGGGCCCGCACGCAGCTGGTGGTGGCGGCGGGCGCGCTGGTCGTCGCGCGCAACCAGCGGGACCGGGCGCGCATCGACCTGGCGCGCGCGCTGGGCATCGACCCCGCGACGCCGCTCGCGCTGACCGACACGCTCACGGCGCGGCTGGGCGCCGCCGACGCGCCGGCGACCCCGGACAGCGCCATCGCCCTCGCGGTGGCACGCCGGCCCGACCTCGCGGCCGAAGCGGCCCGCGCGGAGGCGGCGCGGCGGTCGGCGGCGGCGATCACGGCGGAGCGGCTGCCGCGCGTGGGCCTCGAGGCTGACTACGGCAGCAATGGGCCGACGGTCGGATCCTCGATCGGGACGGGGCAGATCGCCGTGCAGGTGACCCTCCCCATCCTCGACGGCTTCCGACGCGAGGGGCGGGCCGCGGAGCAGCAGGCGGTGGTGCGCGAGAGCGATGTGCGCACGCGTGACCTGAAGCAGCAGATCGCCGCCGATGTGACGGGAGCGTTCCTGGACCTCGGCGCCGCGGGGGCGCAGCAGACGATCGCGGCCGAGCGGCTGCGGCTCGCTCAGGACGAGCTGGGCCAGGCCCGCGAGCGGTTCAAGGCGGGCGTGGCGGGTAACATCGAAGTGATCGACGCGCAGGCCTCCCTGATCCGGGCCCGCGACACCGACATCGACGCGCGTTTCGCGGCCGCGGCCGCACGCGTCAACCTCGCGCGGGCGGTCGGCCTGGCGCGAGACCTGCACTAACCGGCAGCACTCACGAATAACGG
>QHVC01000019.1 GCA_003222205.1 Gemmatimonadota bacterium
ATCGACGTGACCGTCAACGGGATCCAGTACCGGCGCGACGTCGAGCCGCGGCTCCTCTTGAGCGACTTCCTCCGCCAGGACCTGGGGCTCACCGGCACCCACGTCGGCTGCGAGCACGGCGTGTGCGGCGCCTGCACCGTGCTGCTCGACGGCGAGCCGGTGCGCTCCTGCCTGATGCTCGCGGTGCAGGCGGACGGCGCTGAGCTGACGACCGTCGAAGGCCTCGCGCCCGCCGCCGACCAGCTCCACCCGCTGCAAACCGCCTTCCGCGAAGCGCACGCGCTGCAGTGCGGCTTCTGCACCCCCGGCATCCTCATGACGCTCGTCGCGTTCCTGCGCGACCACGCAGCCCCCGGCGATGCGGAGATCCGCGACGCGCTGGGCGGGCACCTGTGCCGCTGCACGGGCTACCAAAACATCATCGACGCGGTGAAGCTGGCCAGTGGCGCCCCCGCCCCGGCTGGTCGGTAAGCGGGTCCTCCGCAACGAGGACGCGCGGCTGCTCACCGGCCGCGCGCTCTTCGTCGACGACGTACGGCTCGAGGGGATGCTGCACGTGGCGTTCCTGCGCAGCGAGCACGCGCACGCCCGGCTCAAGCGCATCGATGTCTCGGCGGCGCGCCGCCGCCCCGGCGTCGTCGCCGTCTATACGGCGGCCGACTTGGGCGACTACTGGCGGCCCGGTCCCCTGCTCGTACCCCCGCCGCCAATCCCGGGCCTCGAGTTCCACGCCTGCACGCAGGTGCCGCTCGTCAAGGACAAGTCCCGCCACGTGGGCGAGCCGATCGCGATGGTCGTGGCCGAGAGTCGCTACGTGGCGGAAGACGCGCTCGCCGACATCACCCTCGACGTCGAGCCGCTCGCGGCGGTCGTGGACCTCGAGGCGGCGCTGAGCCGCGGCGCGCCGCTGGTGCACGAGCAGCTCAAGTCCAACCGCGCCGCGCACGTGATCCAGAAAAAGGGCGACTACGACGCGGCGCGCGCCGCCGCGCATAAAGTGATCACCCGCCGTTTTCTCTATGACCGCGGCATTTCAGCGGCGATCGAGAACCGCGCCGTCGCGGCGCGCTGGGACGCCCGCGCCGAAGAGCTGACCGTGTGGGACACGACCCAAGCGCCAATCCCCATCCGCAACGGCCTCGCCGCCATGCTGGGCCTGCTCGAGTCCCAGGTGCGCGTGATCGCGCCGTTCGTGGGCGGCGGCTTCGGGCCCAAGATCATGATGTTTTATCCCGAAGAGGTCCTCGTCCCCTGGGCGGCGATGCGGCTGGGCCGCCCCGTCAAATGGACCGAGGACCGCCGGGAGAACTTCACCGCCACGACGCAGGAGCGCGGCCAGGTCCACGACGCCGAGCTGGCGGTGGCCAAGGACGGCAAGATCCTCGGCGTCAAGGACGTCTTTCTGCACGACAGCGGCGCGTACGATTCGTACGGGCTCACGGTGCCCATCAACAGTCAGTGCACCCTGCTCGGCCCCTACGACGTGCCCAACTACTACACCGAGTTCACGGCCGTCTTCACCAACAAGACGCTGGTGACGCCGGTGCGCGGCGCGGGCCGCCAGCACGGTGTGTTCGTGATGGAGAGGCTGCTCGATTTCGCCGCGCGCGCGCTCGGCCTCGACCGCCTGGAGATCCGGCGGCGCAACTACCTCCCGCCCGGCGCGTTCCCGTTCAACAACGAGATCATCTTCCAGGACTCCGCCCCGCTGGTATACGACAGCGGCGACTACGCGCCGGCGCTGGAGGACGCCGCGCGGATGATCGGCTACGAGAAGTTCGTGCGCGAGGAGCAGCCGCGCCTGCGCGTCGCGGGTCGCCACGTCGGCGTCGGCGTGGTCTCCTACATCGAGGGAACGGGAATCGGGCCGTACGAGGGGGCGCGCGTCACGATCGAGCCCAGCGGCCGGGTCCGCGTCGCGACCGGCGTGGGCACGCAGGGCCAGGGGCACTTCACGGCGTTCGCGCAGATCGTTGCCGATGTCCTCGACGTCCCCGTCGAAGGCGTCCACGTCGTCACCGGCGATACACGCGAGTTCAACTGGGGCACGGGCACGTTCGCGAGCCGCGGAGCGGTGGTTGCCGGCACCGCATGCCACGCCGCCGCGGTCGCCGTCCGCGACAAGATCGTCGCGGTCGCGACCCGCGTCCTCAACCAGCCGCCGGAGAAGCTTGAGCTGGCTGGCGGCCGGGTGACGGTGAAGGGCGCCAAGGACGACGGCATCTCCTATGGCGCCCTCGCGACCCGCGCCAATCCGCTGCGCGGCGCGGTCAAGCCCGGCACCGAGCCGGGGCTCGAGGCCACCGCTTACTACGGCCCCGACCGCGGCAGCACGGCGAGCGGCGTGCACGCGATGATCGTCGAGGTGGATCCCGAGACGGCGATGGTCGAGATCCAGCGCTACGTCGTCGTGCACGACTGCGGCAAGCTCATCAATCCGATGATCGTCGAAGGCCAGATCCAGGGCGGCGTCGCCCACGGCATCGGCAACGCGTTCTACGAGCAGCTCGTCTATGACGACACCGGCCAGCTGCAAAACGCCTCGTTCATGGATTACCTGCTCCCCACCGCCACCGACGTGCCGCGCGTGGAGATCGCCCACCGCGAGACCCCCTCGCCGCTGAACCCCATCGGGCTGAAAGGCGTGGGAGAGGCGGGGTGTATCCCGACCGGCGCCGCGTTCGCGCAGGCGGTCGAGGACGCGCTCGCCGATTTCGGCGTCGAGATCACCGAGATCCCCCTTTCCCCCGACAAGCTGTTCGACCTCCTGAAGAAAACGCGACCCAAGAAGCGCAACGTGGTGGTGCTGGAGGGCAGCTTTGTGTTCGCCGGACCACGCGCCGCCGTGTGGGACTTGCTGCAGGACCCCGCCGTGCTCGGCACCGCGCTGCCCGGGGCGATGCGCCTGGAGCGCACGGGCGACGGCCACTACGACGGACTCATGAAGGTGGGGATCGGGCCGGTCACCGCGGCCGAGTTCTCGGTGCGGATCACGCTGCGCGACCGCGAGCCACCCGCGCGGTATGGGATGATCGTGGAAGGGAAAGGCTCGTTCGGGTTCACGCGCGGCACCGCGCAGGTCGCTCTCGCCGACCACAAGAGCGGCACCGAGATGACGTATCGCGCCGAAGTGCAGGTGGGCGGGACGATCGCGGGCGTGGGGCAGCGGCTGCTCGACTCGGTCGCGCGGCGGATGACGAAGCAAGGCCTCGAGGCCCTCAACAAGGCGCTCGCCGCCCGGCTATGAAGCCCGCCCCGTTCGAGTATCACCGCCCCGGCACCGTGGAGGAAGCGCTCGCCGTCCTCGCGAGGCACAGCGGTGACGCGAAGCCGCTCGCCGGCGGGCAGAGCCTGATCCCGGCGATGAACTTCCGGCTGGCGCGCCCCGCGGTGCTCGTGGACCTGAACCGCATCCCCGCGCTGGCCGGCATCCGCGGCAGCGCGGACGGGTTACGCATCGGCGCCATGACCCGGCAACGCGCGGTGGAGCGGGATGCGACAGTCGCTCGCGACGCGCCGCTCGTCGCCGAAGCGCTGCCCCACATCGCGCACCCGCAGATCCGCACGCGCGGCACCGTGGGGGGCAGCCTCGCCCACGCCGATCCGGCGGCGGAGCTGCCGGCGGTGATGGTAGCGCTGGACGCGACGTTCGACCTCGTCGGCCCTCGCGGGAGGCGATCGATCGCCGCGACCGAATTCTACACGGGCCTGTTCACGACCGCCCTCGCCCCGGACGAGCTGCTCGTGGAGATCGCGATTCCACGCCCGGCGCCGCGCAGCGGTTCGGCGTTCGTGGAAGTGGCGCGCCGCCACGGGGACTACGCGCTGGCGGGCGTCGCCGCGGTGGTCGCGCTCGACGACGCGGGCCGCTGTCGCGCGGCGCGCATCGCCCTGCTCTCCGTCGGCGACGGGCCGGTGCTGGCGCGCAAGGCCGCGCAGGCGATCACCGGAGAATCACTCACGGCCGAGGCGATCAAGGGGGCAGCCGACGCCGCGGCGTCGCAGGACATCGATCCTCCGGGCGACATCCACGCGTCAGCCGCCTATCGGCGGCAGCTCGTGGGCGTGCTCGTGCGCCGCGCGCTGCAGCGCGCCTGCGAGCGGGCGCGGAGTCACTGACTCCGGGCGCAAGCCCGGGGATACACCAATCAGGAATGGCACCATGAAAGTCTACGATCTCTCCCAGCCCTTGAACGAGCGGAGCTCTTTCTGGCCCTACTATCCGCCGTTCGAGGTGAAGTACATCAAGCGCAAGGCGGAGCACGGGGTCAACGCCCAGTACATCATGACGTCGAACCACATGGGGACGCACCTCGACGCCCCGCGCCACTTCGTCACCGCCGGCAAGACGATCGACGAGCTGCCGCTCGCCTGGCTGTGCGGCCCCGGGGCGATCGTGGATTTGCGCGACGAGATGGACGACGCCGCAGATGATCGAGAAGCGGGTCGAAGTGAAAAAGGGCGACCTCCTCTACCTGCACACCGGCTGGCACCGCTTCGCCGACTTCGGCGCCACGCCGGAGGAGGAGCAGTACTACCACTATCACCCCGGCGCGCACCCCGACATGGTGCCGTGGCTGCTCGAGAAGCAGATCCACGTCTGGGGCGTGGACTGCGTCTCCACCGACCACCCCATGAATCTCCCCATCGGCCGCTTCCTCGGCAAAGGGCAGCACGGCCACTGCGACAAGGTGCGGGCCAAGGCGGAGCAGAAGTTCGGAGGCAAGGCGGGCGTCGACAAAATGTTTCCCGACAGCGCCTACCAGTTGACGCACAACGCGCTGTTCCCGAAGGACTGCGTGCACATCGAGAACCTGGGCGGGGAGATCGAGGCGCCGGAGCTGCAGAACAAGCGACTGATCCTCGGGTGCTTCCCGTGGAAGTTCAAGGGCGGCGAGGCGGCCTTCTGCCGCGCCGTCGCCTTCGTCGGAGACTGGGCTAAGCCATGACTTTGGCAGACCGGTCGGCCTCCGAGCTGGCGCAGCTCGTCCGCTCGCGGGAGGTCTCCCCGGTCGCTGTGCTCGATGCCTGTCTCGAGCGGCTCGAGAGGTTCAACCCGACCCTAAACGCCGTGGTGACGGTGAACGAGCGCGCCCGCGACGACGCACGGGAGCTTGAGCGACGACTGACGAAAGGCGAGACGCCTGGCCTGCTGTGCGGGCTCCCCGTCGGCATCAAGGACGTGACGGCGGTGAAGGGGTTGCGCACGACGTTTGGCTCACCGCTGTACCGAGATTTCGTGCCCGCCGAAGACGCCCTGGTCGTGCAGCGGCTGCGCGCCGCCGGCGCGGTGATCCTCGGCAAGACCAACACTCCGGAGTTCGCGGCCGGGGGCAACACCTTCAACGAGGTGTTCGGCCGCACGCGGAACCCGTGGAATCCGGCGCTCAGTGCGGGCGGCTCCACGGGCGGCGGCTGCGCGGCGCTCGCGACGGGGATGATCGCCCTGGGCGAGGGGACCGACCTGGGCGGCTCGCTGCGCATCCCCGCGTCGTTCTGCGGCGTCGTGGGGATCCGGCCGTCGGTGGGACTCGTGCCCACGCATCCCAACGATTGGGTGTGGGACAATCTGCAGGTGACCGGCCCGGTCGCCCGTACTGCCGAAGACCTGGGGCTGATGCTGCAAGCGGTCGCCGGAGCGAGCCCGCTGGCGCCGCTCGCGCAGCCCACGGCGGGGCGCGATTTCGCCGGCGCCGCGCGGGCCGGCGTCAAGAAGGGCCTGCGGGTCGCTTATTGCCCGGACATCGCGGGGATCGGCGTCGATCCCGCCGTCGAACGTGTGTGTCGCGACGCCGTGGCAGCGATCGCAACGGCCGGGATCACGGTCGAAGCGATCCCGCTCGATCTCGCCTACGCTCGACCGGCGTACCTGGCGCTGCGCGGGCTGTGGTTCGTGGCGCAGATGTATCCGCGGCTCGACAAGATCGACCAGCTCGGCGCCAACGTCGCCAACAACGTGAAAGCGGGGCTCGGGACGACGACGCAGGAGCTCGCCGCCGCAGCGGCCGCGCGTGGCCGCATGTGGCACCAGTTTCGCGAGCTGTTCGAGCGCTTCGACCACCTGGTCACCCCGTGCATGGCGGTGCCGCCGTTTCCGGTGGAGCAGAATTACCCCGAGACTGTCGCCGGCAGGAAGATGGAGACCTACGTCGACTGGCTCGCGCCCACCTTCGTGCTGAGCCTCACGGGATTACCCGTCGCGTCGGTGCCATGCGGCCTCGATCCCGCCGGGCTGCCCGTCGGGATGCAGATCGTGGGGCGCCCGCGCGGCGAGGAAGCGGTGCTGGCGCTGGCGGGACTGATGCAGGAGTTGCGGCCGATCGGGAGGGCATCGCTGCTAGCGAAATAGCGCCGCCACCTCGGGCTTGGTCACCTTTCCCATCGCATTCCGCGGCAACGCCTCCACGCAGCGCAACGCGCGCGGCACCTTGTAGGGCGCGAGCCGTTCTTTGGCCCACGCCTGCAGCTCGGCGAGTGAGAGCTCCATCGGCTGCCGCAACTCCACCGCCGCGCAGATCTTCTCGCCCCACTCCGGGTCCGCGACGCCCACGACCGCGCACTCGGCGACGGCCGGGTAGGTGCGCAGGACTTCCTCGATCTCCAGAGCGGAGATCTTGTAGCCGCCCGACTTGATGATGTCGACGCTGCTGCGGCCGAGGAGGCGATAGGCGCCGTCCTCCAGCACGGCCATGTCGCCGGTGCGGAACCAGCCGTCGCGGAACGCCGCGGTGGTCGCGTCGGGGCGCCTCCAGTATTCCAGAAACACGCCGGGCCCGCGCACTTCGACTTCGCCCGCTGTGCCGGGCCCGACCACCCCACCCTGCTCGTCCACCAGGCGCACCTCGACGCCGGGGAGCGGCGTTCCGACGGACCCCGGCCGCCGCCGGCCCCGCACGGGGTTGGAGAGCGCCATCCCGATCTCCGTCATGCCGTAACGCTCGAGCAGGGTGTGGCCGCTGATCGTCTTCCAGCGCTCCAGCGTCTGCGCCGGGAGCGCCGCCGAGCCCGAGACCATGAGGCGCAGCCGGGCGCAGGCGGCCGACCACGACCGTTGCCGCTCCGCTGGGGCGGTGTCCCAGGCGGCGATCAGCTTGTGATAGATCGTCGGCACCGCCATGAACAGCGTGAGGTCGCCGCCGCCGAGGCGGGACCAGACGCGGTTCGCGTCGAACCTGGCGAGCATCTCGCAGCGGGCTCCCGCCCACAAGGCGCAGGTCAGGACGTTCACGATGCCGTGCACGTGGTGCAGCGGCAGCACGAGCAGAATCGCGTCGTCCGCCGTCCACTCCCACGCGGTCACCAGGGACATGACCTGGGCGCGGAGGTTCCCGTGGGTCGTGACGACGCCCTTGGGCTTCCCCGTCGTGCCGCTGGTGTAGACGATCATCGCCCTTCTCCCCTCATCCACCTCCGCCTGGGTGCCGGGTGTCGGGTGCCGGGGCTGCGCCAACGCCTCGTCGGTGCGCAGCAGCCGAACCCCCTTCACCGCATCGAGACTGCGAACGGTCTCCGCGAACTCCGGGTGCGCGACGACGATCTCGGCCTCCGAGTCCCGGATCACGTGCTCCAGCTCGGCTGGCGGGTGCGAGGTGGCGAGCGGGACCGCGACGCCGCCGGCGCGCCAGATGCCCCATTGTGTGGCGACGTAGTGCCACCCCGCGGGTGCGAGGAAGGCGACTCTGGCCTCGGCGAGATCCGAGCGGCGGTCCAGGAGACAGCCAGCGACCCGGCCTGACGCCTCGAGGAGGTCTTGATACGTGAAGGCGCCTTCAGCGGCGACGATCGCCGCGCGGCTGGCGTGCTGCCGCGCGCGAGCGATGAGCGGGAGTTCGGCGCGGGGCATCGGCGGCGCTACGGCGCCCCCTCGCCGCTGTGGTGCCCCCACAGCACCCGCGGGCACCGAACCAGACCAACAGCGGCGATGGACAGAGCGCGAATCACGAGATCGCTCCTGGGATGCCCGAAGATGGTGCCGTTTCTTCGGGCACGGAAGTTGCCTTTTGGGATGGTGCAGCCAGCGGGGAGGTCTTGGAGGACGACAGGTGAGGCGCAACACACTCGCGTGGTGGGAGGATGGGCTCATCGCACTGTGGGTATGGATGGCGGCGCTGCTGTTCCTGCTCCACGGCAGTCGCAGCTCTTCGCCACGTGTCCACGCACCCCCGCGTGGCTGGTAGTACCGGTCGTTGTTGACGGAGCGGCGGTCGCTCCCTAGCTATGTGAGTAGGGAGGGGAGGCCACGATGCCGGAAGTCCCGCAGTGGGCTCGGGTGCGCGGCGACGTGAACTTCGGCGCGCGGCGCGGGGCATGGCACGAGGTCGTGCATCTCACGACGGAAGCAGCGGTCATTCAGATCGGCCAGCGCTCCGTAAGCATCCCGCGGGACTCCGTCCAGATCGTTCCCGTGCGGCCGCAACGCTGGTCCGTCGTCCCCCGACCCAGCGATTCAATCAACATGCCGATGAGCTGGGGCTCGAAATACGCCGTGTGTCCGACCTGCGGCCAGCGGGCGCCGCTCAAAGGCCAACCCACCGACATGGAATGCACCCGCTGCCGCGGCGTCTTCCCCATCGCCTGGGACGACCCGTACTGAAGGCTCACCGCCGGTAGCCGCCGCGCCCCGCAGCACCTATTCTTTGCGCATGACCCGCTTCGGCGCGACCGCCCGGCGCGACGCCTGGTGGCTGCAACCGCTCGTCGTGTTTCTCGGCCTCGGCGCGTTCGTCGTCTACGCGACCTGGGCCGCCCTCCAGGGCAAGCACTATCACTTCGGTCCCTATCTGTCGCCCTTCTACTCTCCGGAAGTGTTCGGCGACGCCGGGCGCAGCTGGTTCGGCCCCGAGCCGCACTGGTGGCCGGCGTGGCTGCCGTGGTCTCCAGCCTTGTTCATCCTGTGGGCCCCGGGCGGCTTCCGGCTCACCTGCTACTACTACCGCGGCGCCTACTACAAAGCGTTCTGGGCCGACCCGCCCGCCTGCGCCGTGGGCGAGCCGCGCGCCCGCTACCTGGGCGAGCGCTCGTTCCCGCTGATCCTCCAGAACGCACACCGCTACTTCCTGTACCTCGCCCTGCCGTTCATCGGCTTCCTGTCGATCGACGTGTGGCGCGCCCTGTGGTTCCCAGCCGCCACCGGGGGCACGACGCTCGGCATCGGCGTGGGCACGCTCGTGCTCGCCATGAACGTCGTGCTGCTCGGCGGTTACACGCTCGGATGCCACTCGCTCCGCCACCTCGTCGGCGGCTCGCTCGACCGGCTCGCCGGCCGGCCGGTGCGCTCCGCGTGCTACACCTGCGTCGGCTTCCTCAACCGCCGCCACATGATGTGGGCGTGGATGAGCCTGGGCTGGGTCGCGTTCTCCGACCTGTACGTGCGGCTGTGCGCGACGGGGGTGTGGACCGACTGGAGAATCCTGTAGTGGCGGCCGCCGAATACCAAACCCACGAGCACGACGTGCTGGTGATCGGCGCGGGCGGCGCGGGGCTGCGGGCGGCGATCGAGGCGTCGGCGGCGGGCGTCCGCGTGGGGGTGGTGTGCAAGTCGCTGCTCGGCAAGGCGCACACCGTGATGGCCGAAGGCGGGATCGCGGCGGCGCTCGCCAACGTGGACGACCGCGACAGCTGGCGGGTGCACTTCGCCGACACGATGCGCGGCGGGCAGTACGTGAACAATTGGCGCATGGCGCAGCTGCACGCACAGGAGGCCCCCGCGCGGGTGCGCGAGCTGGAAGCGTGGGGAGCGCTGTTCGACCGCACCCCCGACGGCCGCATCCTGCAGCGCAACTTCGGCGGGCACGCGTACCCGCGGCTCGTGCACGTCGGCGACCGCACCGGCCTGGAGATGATCCGCACGCTCCAGGATCACGGCGTGCACCAGGGGATCGACGTCCACATGGAGTGCACGGTCATCCGGCTGCTGAAAGACGGCGAGCGCATCGCCGGCGCGCTGGCGTACGAGCGGGAGCGGGGGCGGTTCCGGCTGTTCCGGGCGGGCGCCGTGATCCTCGCCACGGGGGGCGTCGGCCGGGCGTACCGTATCACCAGCAACAGCTGGGAGTACACCGGCGACGGGCACGCGCTCGCCTACGCAGCGGGCGCGGACCTGATCGACATGGAGTTCCTGCAATTCCACCCCACCGGCATGGTGTGGCCGCCGAGCGTGCAGGGGATTCTGGTGACCGAGGCGGTGCGTGGCGAAGGCGGCGTGCTGCGCAACAAGGACGGACGCCGTTTCATGTTCGCCGACATCCCGCCGCTCTACAAGAACCAGACGGCGGACAACGAAGACGAGGGCTGGCGGTACACGCAGGGCGACAAGAGCGCGCGGCGCCCGCCGGAGCTGCTGACGCGCGACCATGTGGCGCGCTGCATCGTGCGCGAGACGAAGGAAGGACGTGGCAGCCCGCATGGCGGCGTCTTCCTCGACATCGCCTGGATCCGCGAGAAACTCCCCCGCGCCGAGGCGCACATCAAGAACAAACTCCCGGGGATGTATCATCAGTTCAAGCAGCTCGCCGGCGTCGATATCACCAAGGAGCCGATGGAGGTCGGGCCCACGACCCACTACATGATGGGTGGCGTGCGGGTCGACGCCGAGACGCAGATGTCCACCGTGCCCGGCCTGTTCGCGGCGGGCGAGTGCGCCGCGGGGTTGCACGGCGCCAACCGCCTCGGCGGCAACTCGCTCTCCGACCTGCTGGTATTCGGCCAGCGGGCGGGGGAGTTCGCGGCGCAGTTCGCGAAGCAACACCGGGCCGGGCCGGTCGACAGGGAAGAAGTCGACGCGGCGGCGCGCGCCGCCCTGGCGCCGTTCGAGCGCCGCGCCGACCAGGACGGGGGGGGGGGACCGTTCCAGCTCCAGGCGGAGCTGCAAGACTTCATGCAGGACCTGGTGGGGATCGTGCGGCGGGAGGAGGAGATGCGGCGCGCGTTGGACCGGATCGTCGAGCTCAAGCGGCGCGCCGCGCGCACCACCGTCGTCGGCAACCGCGAGTACAATCCGGGGTGGCACACGGCGCTCGACCTCGACTGCCTGCTCACGGTGTCCGAGGCGATCACACGCGCGGCGCTCGACCGCAAAGAGAGCCGCGGGGCCCACTTCCGCGACGACTACCCGAAGAAGGATGACGCCGCCGGCCGGGTCACCACGGTGATCCGCAAGGGCTCAGGGGGCGACATGCAGGTGGCGCGCGAGCCGCTCCCCGAGCCGCCGGCCGAGCTCAAGGCGATCATCGAGGAGCTCAAGTGAGCGCGACGGCGACGTTCCGCATCTGGCGCGGCGACACCGCGGGCGGCCGGTTCCAGGACTACACGACGCCCGTCGCGGCGGGCATGGTCGTGCTCGACGCGGTACACCGCATCCAGGCCGAGCAGGCGAACGACCTCGCGGTACGCTGGAACTGCAAGGCCGGACGCTGCGGCTCCTGTTCCGCGGAAGTGAACGGCATGCCGAAGCTGATGTGCATGACGCGGCTCGACGAGCTGCCGCTGGAGCGGCCGGTGACGATCGAGCCGATGCAGGCGTTTCCGATCGTGAAGGACCTCGTCACCGACGTGTCGTGGAACTTCGCCGTGAAGCGGCGGATCGCGCCGTTCCGGCCGCGGCCGCCCGACGCGCCCGACGGCACGTGGCGCATGGCCCAGGCGGACGTCGACCGCGTCATGGAATTCCGCAAGTGCATCGAGTGCTTCCTGTGCCAGGACGTGTGTCACGTGCTGCGCGACCACCAGCGGCATACCGAGTTCATCGGGCCCCGGTACTTCGTGCACGCGGCGGCGCTGGAGATGCATCCGCTGGACGTCGAGGACCGTACCGAGGCGCTGCGCCGCGAACACGCCATCGGGTTGTGCAACATCACCAAGTGCTGCACCAAGGTGTGCCCCGAGCAGATCACCATCACCGACAACGCGATTATCCCGCTGAAGGAGCGGGTGGCCGACAAGGCGTACGATCCGATCCGAGCGATTCTCAGGATGCTGGGGGCGTGACCATGTTCGAGCTCAAGCGGTTGTCCAAGGACGGCGTCGCGGCGGCGCTCCAGAAGGCGGAGCGGTATCGGCTGCTCAACGAGCCGTGGGAGGCCGAGAGCATCTGCCGCGACGTGCTGGAGGTCGAGCCGGAGGAGCAGCAGGCGCTGGTGGTGCTGCTGCTCGCGCTGACCGATCAGTTCGCCGACGGCGGCGCCGACCGGCTCGCGGCCGCACGGGCGCTGCTCCCCAAGCTCGCGGGCCAGTACGCCCAGGCGTACTACGCGGGAATCATCTGCGAGCGTTGGGGGAAGCGCCTGTTCGGCCACGGCTCTCCCGGGCACGGGCCGGTGGTCTACGAGTGGCTACGAGAGGCGATGGAGTGGTACGAGCAGGCCGAGCGCGTGCGCCCCGCCGGGGACGACGACGCGATTCTCAGGTGGAATACCTGCGCCCGGTTGATCGAGCGGCACGCGCACGTCCGCGCGGCGCCGGCTGAGGAACGGGTCGAGATGCCGCTGGAGTGACCCCCCCGGGGCGGAGCCCGCCCCGAGCGCAGCGAGGGGCCCGGGGTCAGTCAGAGTGAATCGTCGACACCGTCGGTCCTCCACCAGGCGCGCTCCATCATGCACTTCGTACCCTGCGCCGAGCAATAGGCGGCGCCCGGCGCGAATGGAAACACCACGCCAAATCGCGAATTCGCAGAGGGTTGAAGGCGCTCACAGGTAGCGGGCGGTCGCCATGGCGGCCGCGGCGATGAGGAGCAACCCCGCGACCACCCAGGCGCCGCGCTCGATGCGTGTCTGCCAGCCCGCGAGTTGAGCGGCTTCGGCGGCGGAAGGCGTGGCGCTATCGGCCGCCAGGCGCTTCTGCAGGGCGCCAATTCTGGCGCCGGCCCTCGCGTTGACCGCGGCCCCGACGATCACCGCGAGGATGGCGGCGAGCGCGCCGATTCCATACGCGCGACCCGTGGGCGAGGTCACCCATACCTGTTGAAAGCCGCCTGAGACCCGCGCGTACAGGAAGAAGCCGGACACGATCGTGAGCAGCGCCGTGACCCCCATGACGGGGCCCATGCGCTGGAACACACTGCCGAGGAAGCGTCGCCCCTCGGCGCCGCCGGCGCGCGCCGCGGGCAAGAGGAATACGACCATGAGCAGGGTCGCGCCGACCCAGAAGATGCCGGACAGGATGTGCACCAGCCGCAGCCAGATCACGATGAGCCTCCGGATAGGGTTCATTTGACTATACGATATGTATAGTTAATTTGTTCCCGAGAGGAGAGTCGTGAGGCGCTACACTCTGGGCCGCCGCCAGGCGGCCGTGGACGAGACCCGGGGACGCATCCTCCGCGCCGCCCGAAGACTGCTGCTCGCCAAGCGCGGCGCCGACTTCAGCCTCGACGCGGTGGCGCGGCGTGCGCGCGTCACCCGCCTCACGGTCTACCACCAGTTCGGCTCGCGGCGGGGACTCCTCGAAGCGCTGTTCGACGACATGGCGGCGAAGGGCGGCCTGCTCGAGGCCCTCCCCAATGCCTTCCGGCAGGCCGATCCCGAGGAGGCGCTGGCTCGATTCGTCGCCACCTTCGGGCACTTCTGGGCGGAAGGACGACCCATCGTTCGGCGCCTCCAGGCGCTGGGGGTACTGGATCCGGAGCTGGGGAAGGCCATCGCCGGCCGGAATGAATGGCGGCGGCAGGGACTGCGGGTAATCGTGGGGCGACTGGGCCGCGGAGCGTCGTCGGATCAGGCGGTGGACGTGCTGTTCACGCTGACCAGTTTCCACACCTTCGATACGCTGGCCGGGCAGCGCAGCCCCGAGGCCGTGGTTCCCGTGGTGCTGCGCCTGGCCCGCGCCGCCGTAGGTTTGTAGGCACATGCGCCCCGCCCTGATCACCCTGCTGTTGCTCCTCGTCGCCACCCTCGTCGCCGACAGCGGTCGGCCCGAGCAGGACGACGGCCAGTGGACGATGCCCGGCAAGGATTTCGCCGCGACGCGCTACAGCGGCCTCACGCAGATCACCCCGGCCAACGCCGCCCGGCTGCGGCCGCAGTGGAGCTTCTCGACCGGCGTCTTGGGCGGCCACGAGGGCCAGCCGCTGGTCGTCAACAACACGATGTACGTCGTCACGCCCTTCCCCAACGTGCTGTACGCGTTCGACCTCACCCGCGAGGGTTATCCGCTGAAATGGAAGTACCGCCCCGACGTGAATCCGACGTCGGTGGGGATCGCCTGCTGCGACGCAATCAACCGCGGCGCGTTTTACGCCGATGGCAGGATCGTCTACAACCTGCTCGACGGTCACACGGTGGCCGTGGACGCCGCCACGGGCCGGGAGCTGTGGAAGACCCAGATCGCCGACTTGGGACAGGGGGAGACGACGCCGATGGCGCCGTTCGTGGTCAAGGGCAAGGTCATCGTCGGCCCGTCGGGCGGCGAGTTCGGGATTCACGGCTGGGTGAAGGCGCTCGAGCTCGCGACCGGCCGCCTCGCGTGGACCGCCTACAGCGAGGGCCCCGACGCCGACGTGCTGGCGCACCCCGCCACCTTCAGGCCGTTCTACGACCGCGGCACCGACCTCGCCTTGACGAGCTGGCCCGCGGACGCGTGGCAGCGCGCCGGCGTGCCGGTGTGGGGGTGGCTCTCCTATGATCCCGACCTGGACCTCCTCTACTACGGCACCGGCAACGCGGCGCCGTACAATCCGGAGCAGCGTCCCGGCGACAACAAGTGGGCGTCGAGCGTGCTGGCCCGGCGGCCGGAGGACGGGAGTCTGGTCTGGGCGTACCAGTTCACACCGCACGAGAACTGGGACTTCGACGCCAACGCGGAAATGATCCTCGCCGACGTCACGGTCAAGGGCCGGCGCCGCCGCGTCCTCGTCCACTTCGACAAGAACGGTTTCGCCTATACGATCGACCGCGCCACGGGCGAGGTGCTCGTCGCCGCGCCGTTCACGGCGGTCACGTGGGCGAAACGCATCGATCTGACGACGGGACGTCCGGTGGTCGACACGGCGAAGCTCACCGGCGCTTCGCGGGGGAACATCAAGGACATCTGCCCCAGCCTGGAAGGCGGCAAGAGCCCAGTGTCAGCTGCGTCGTATTCGCCGCGGACCGGCCTGTTCTACGTCTCCACCAACAACTTGTGCATGGACTATCAGGCAACGCAGGTGACGCGCATCGCCGGCACGCCGTACATCGGCGCGAGCACACCGTATCACGCGGGGCCGGGGGGCCACATGGGGGCGTTCATCGCGTGGGATGCGAGTGTGGGGCGCAGAGTCTGGGAGATCCGCGAGCCCTATCCCGTGTGGAGCGGCAGCGTGGTGACGGCCGGCGACGTGGTGTTCTACGGCACCCTGGACGGCTGGTTCAAAGCCGCCGACGCGCGGAGCGGTCGGGTGCTGTGGAAGTTCAAGGTGGGTTCCGGCGTCGTGGGCTGCCCCATCACGTACACCGGTCCCGACGGCCGGCAGTACGTGGCGGTGTACGCGGGGATCGGCGGCGACTGGTTCCTACTCTCCGGCGACGTGCGCTCGGATGACCCGGCCGACGTGCGGCCGCGGGCCGATTTCGCGCCCGATCTCGCCCGGCATACGAGTCAAGGAGGGATCGTCTGGGTCTTCGGGTTGCCGTAGCGGTCGCGCTCGTCGTCACGGCGTGCCATCGGGAGGCGACGGTCGTGCCGCCGGCGATCCGCTACGACGCCCATGTGTCGGCGGGGGGCGCCGTGCCTCCGGCAGGGAGCATGACGAATCCGTTCCGCGGGGATCGCCAGTCGGCGATGGAGGGCGAGCGGATCTTCGCGGCGATGAACTGCGACGGCTGTCACGGCGGCGGCGCCGTCGGCTGGGTGGGGCCGAGTCTGGTGGACGGGCGCTGGCGCTACGGCGGTGCGGACGGCGCGGTGTTCCAGTCGATCTTCTACGGCCGGCCGCGCGGCATGCCCGCCTATGGGGGCGTGCTGTCGCCGGGCGCGATCTGGAAAGTCGTCACCTATCTCCAAGCGCAGTCCATCCCCAAAGACGTGCCGACAGAAAGGTGGAGGTAGGAGTCGGTTCGCGTGTTCCCATCCTAAAGGATGGGCTCGGCAAGCACCACGCTGAAGCGAACGCCGCCCAGGCTTCAGCCTGGGGAATCGTTACGGCACCCTGCTGGGACGCACCACCTTCGGTACGCTCAGGTCCGCATGACTCCCTCTCGACAGCGCCGTGTCGGCGCCGATCTCCGGCGCGTACACCCGGCGCAGCTCGGCCAGGTAGCGGTCCTGCAGCCCCGCGAGGGTGCGGTGCTCCTCCACGACCGCGGCGCGGAACGACGGGGTCGTCAGGAAGTCGTAGAGGATCGCGGCTTCGATCTTGGCGTCGAAGAGGAAGCCCGTGTGCCCGATGTCGGCGAAGTTGTCGTCGCGCATGCCGTAGGTGTGATTGGGGAACGCCGAGCTGCGCACGGTGATCCCCACGCCGGGGATCTCCCGGCTCACGGGTCCGGTCTCTTCGTACCCGGCCGGCCGGCCCTTCTCCTCCTTGAGTCCCGGGGCGCCGAACTTCTGGGCGTACGCCCAGAACAGCTCTTCGAGCATCGCGACGGTGACGCCGTCGCGGTACTCGCCGTAGCGGGTGACCTGGACGTCGGTCCCCGTCATTGCGGCGGCGCCGCGGGCGGCATCGTCCATCATGCGGCTGATGTGCTCGAGGTAGACCTCGTCCGGAAAGCGGATGAAGTAATCGACGACCGCGCGGTCGGGGACCACGTTGGGCGCGACGCCGCCCTCGGGGATCACGCCCTGGACGCGGTGCTCGGGGCGCCACGTGGAGCGCAGGTGATCCACGGCCGAATAGAACTGCACCGCCGCCTCCAGCGCGTTGCGCCCGTTCCAGGACGCGAGCTGGTGCGCGGGGCGGCCGGTGAAAGTGTATTTGACGGCGTCGATGTTGAGGCAACAGACCCCGAAGCCGGGCCGGTCGCGGCGGGTCTCCATCGTCGAGTGGCTGCGCACCAGGATGTCGGCGCCCTTGAACACGCCCGCCTTCCACATGATGTACTTGGCGGGGGGATCGACCTCCTCGGCGGGAGTCCCGTAGACGATCACGCGGCCCGGCACCCTGGCCTGGACCATGTACTCCATGAGCGCGCGCGCAGCCGCGAGCGCGACGGGGCTCTGGGCGTTGTGCTGATCGCCGTGGAAGTCGCCCTGGGTGCCGCGCAGCGCGTCGTACTCGGCGATGAGGCCGAGGGTGGGGCCCGAGACGCCGGCGGGCGACGTCCAGGTCGCGGTGAAGGCGGTCGGCAGCCCCGCGACGCCGGTGTCCACCGTGAACCCATACGCCTTGAGGACCGCCGTCAACGTGTCGAACGCCTGGAACTCGTGCCAGCCGACTTCGGGGTGGTGGCCGATCCAGTCCGACAACCCCTGCATCTCGCCGGTCCACACCGTCGCCACGCGCGCGAGCAGGCGATCCCGCGCAGGGTCGGTGCGCGCGACGAGCCGCTGGGCCGTCTCGGTCGGCTTGAGGCGCGTCTCGAGCGAATCGATCTGCCGCAGGATCGCCGCGGCGGCTTCGCGCTCGGTGTCGGTGGTCTGGGCATGGGCAAGCCCGGCGCAGAGCGCCAGGGCGACGGCAACGGAGAGGGCAGCGACGGCGCGGTGCATTGCGAATCCTCCGGAATCGGACCGGAGAAACTTAGATTTGTGCTATGAAAGCGAAAGTATTCCCAGGGTAGCGAACGGGACGCAGGCACGAAAGCCCCGTCGTCTATTGACGTCGGGCATCCGGCACTGGTACTCTCGTTGAGGTCAGGAGGGACCAGACGAGGACACGCGGTTCATAGGCAGTTCCCTCATTGGGATTTCCGGCCCCGTTGCGCCCGCGAGCGGCTCAACGGGGCCGTTGTCTACCCGGAACCAAGTGAGCGCGAATGATCCGGCTGGTGGTGGCCGACGCCCGCCCCGTGGTACGAGAGGGGCTGAAGCGCATCGTCTCGGAATGTCGGGACATGAGGCTGGTCGCTGAGACCGGCAAGGGCGATGGCGCCCTCGAGGCCGGTTTCGCCGCCGAGGCCGACGTGCTGCTGCTCGGTGACATCGCCGTATCGACGCCCAAGACGGTCGACCTGGTTCGCGACCTGCAGCGCCGCCACCCCAAGCTGCGCGTCCTGGTGCTGGGCGTGCACGACGAGGACCGGTACGCCGTCCGCGTGCTGCGGGCCGGCGCCGCGGGATACCTCACGACGGACCTGTCGCCCGGTCAGCTCGTGGAGGCGATCCGCCGGGTGGCCGGAGCCAGGCGCTATCTCAGCCCCACCCTCGCTCAGAAGCTGGTGTTCGCCGAGCAGGTGCGGGGGGGGCGCTCGCGGCACGCGGGACTGTCGGACCGCGAGTACGAGGTGCTACGCCTGTTCGGCTCGGGGAAGTCGTTCAAGCACATCGCCGCCGAGCTGGGCGTGAGCCCGAAGACCGTGAGCACCTACCGCACGCGCATCCTGCACAAGCTCCACCTCGACACCAACGCCGGCATCATCCGCTACGCGATCGAGAACCGCCTCGTCGAATAACCCTCCCTGCTGTGTCGGGGACGGATGACGCCACTCAGAGAATTCCTACCGGCTGCGTCGGCCTGGGGCCGATACCTCCGCCAGGGCCCGGACGCCGAGCTTCCACGGCATCTGGTCAACCGGAGGTGCCTCATGAGAACGTCGCGCATGACGCTGGTCGGCACGCTGATCGGCACGCTGGTCGTTGTTGCGTGCTCGGACCCGCGGAGCCCGGGCGTGCCACTGGCGCCCAGCTTCGCCACGACGGCGCCGCAGTCAACGACCTACAGCGGCCAAGCGACCGTGGTGCAGGCCACGGTCCTGGGCCAGTCTATTCGGCTGGTCAACGCGGGACCGCTGCCGCCGGAAGGTGGCGCCGCGCAAGACAACCTGCTCGCAGCGACGGTTCCCGGACTGCTGTCGGCCGAGGTCCTGCACGCCGCCACGGTCGCCGGGGGAAGCCACAGCCGCTCTGAGGCATCCGTGGCGAATGTCACCGTCACGGCGGGTGGGAACACCATCACCGCCGGCTTCCTCATGGCGCGGGCGGAGGCCCGATGCACGGACGGTACGGCGTCAGCGAGCGGCAGCTCGGAGATCGCGCTGCTCACCATCAACTCCCAGACGGTCGCCGTGAGCGGCGACACGAACCAGACGATCACGCTGCCGACCGCCAGCGTGGTCATCAACGAGCAGCGGAGAGACGGCGCGGGCGCCATCACGGTCAACGCGCTGCACGTCGTCGTCACCGGCGTCGGCGACGTCGTCGTCTCGTCGGCGCACGCGGATATCGGCTGCCCGGCCGCGCCGCCGCCTCCTCCTCCCGGCTGCCCGGGGTTCGTGACCGGCGGCGGGTGGATCACCGGCACGCCGTCGCTAGCGAAGGGGAACTTCGCCGTGGCAGGCGGCATCAAGAACGGCGGGCTGTGGGGCCATCTTACGTACCAGGACCAGGGACCAAAGGGCCCCAAGGTAAAAGGCACCGGCGTAACGGGTTACACGGTCACCGACGAGACGAGCCGGCACATCGAAGGTACGGCTGACATCGACGGGCAGGCCGGCACTTATCAGGTGGACGTCACCGACGCGGGCGAACCGGGCCGCAATGACCGGTTCGCTCTCCAGCTATCCACCGGCTACGCCGCTTCAGGAACCCTCCAAGGCGGCAATATCCAGATCCATAATTGCCAGTAGCCGGTGGACCTGCCGCGGAAAAGCCCGACCTCACGCCAGTGGGGCCGGGCTTTCCGCTTGGGGGGATCAGCCAGCCTAGAACGTGACGGTGGCCGTGACCGCGTCCTGCTGCCGCTGGCAATCCGTCACCACCAGCTGGCACACGACGCGCCGCGCGTCGGTCCAGATCGGGTGCACCGCGTGGGCGGTCGCGGCAAGCCCGTTGTAGTCGCCGATGAACGTGCCGCTGAAGTTGATGTTCGGGTCCGTCGGCCCGGAGCTGACGAGCACCTGCTTGCCGAAGTTCACGCCCCCAATCGAGGTCGAGAGAAACGTGTTGAGCAGCCGGTTGCCCGGGGTGTCATCGCGCTGCTGGAACTCGACTTGCGTCACACCGTTCTCGGCCACGGCGATCCAGGGATAGACCTGATCGGCGCCGGACAGATCGCTGTTCACGATGGTCGAGGTACTCCAGGTGGTGCCCCCGTCGGTCGAACGGCTGAAACGCACGTCGGCATTGCCCCGCCGGGAGTCGCCCCACACCACGTACACTCTGCCGGTCGTCCCGTCCACCGCGATCGACGGGAACGAGTTGACGCGCCAATTGGAATTCTTGATGGCGCAGCGGCCGTCGACGTTGAAGTGGTCGCAGATCTCGATGATGTCGTCCACTTTCACGGGGTGGGCGAAGCTGTTGCCGCCGTCCACCGACTTCGCCACCATCGCCTGCCCGTTAAAGCCCGTCCCATTGCCGTTCTCGAATACCACGTACACCTCGCCGTTGGGACCGACCGCCGGCACCGAGCCCTGGTCGAAGTTCAGGTCGGGGGAGCTGACCGCGTGGGGGCCGCTCCAGTTCGCGCCGCCGTCGTCGGAGTAGGAGAGGACGATCGGCGACTCCACGTAGCTGTCGTCGAGACGATTGAACTTGAAGCGCGTCCAGGTCACGTAGATCCGGCCGCGGTGCGGGCCCGCGGCCCGCGTGTCCACCGTCGCGAACTCTTTGTCGTTGAAGTAACCGAACAGGGGATCGTCGCCCCCGGCCACCGTCGCGATCACTGTACCCGCCGGTTGGAGGGTCTTCAGGTCCGTGGACTTGCTCACGAACAGCACGGTCGTGGAGGTCGCGTTCGTTGTCGGGGTGAAGCCGAGGCACACATGGTAGGCCGTGCCGTCGGGCCCGAACGCGGTCACCGGATCGCCGCCCGCGACCGCGCCCGGCGGTACCGTCGTGCCTTCCCCGACGTCCTTCCACGTCGCCCCGCCGTCGCTCGACGCGTAGATGCCGCAGGCCGCGAGGTCGTGGCGGTAGTCGTTGGCGCCGGCGAGCAGCCGGGCGGGATTGTTGGGATCGACGGCGATGGGCGTTTCGTTCTGGGGGAAGCGGGTCTTGTCTTGGTTCGCCACGACGTTGGGGCCGACATTTTTCGCGGGGCCGGGGGGGTTGCCCGGAGGTTGCGGCGCCCCAGGGCCCGGCTGGTCCTTCAAGGAGGGATCGACGGTCACGACGCTCGAAAGATCGAACACGTGATCCTCGCCGCCGATCAAGTCGGCCCGGATGCCGGGCGCCACCGGGGGCTGAGATCGTTCGCTGCAGGCCCCGGCGACCAGCGCGCAAGTCGCGAATGCGAACCAGCGGTTCATCGCTGCCTCCTTGGAGGGTTCGATGCTGGTCGCGGCAAGTCCGATGCCGAGTGGATTCCGTGCGGGACCGGAATGCGCCTGTGGCGCCGCCGCCACGGTGGCCCGAACCGTCGTGACGCTGGTCACTCCGCCGAACGCGATGAAAGCAGCATAGTGTCGATGACCCAGACAGTAGCACTGCTTCAGGCAAGCCCCGTTGCGCCCTCAACCAGGCCGGCGGGGCTTGTTCGTTTCAGAGGGCTGCGGCGCCCCAGGACGGTGGGTCGATCAGGAGCTGTTCGTCATCCGAAGTAGCACCGTCACAAGGGGAGGCTTATGCGTACCACATGTTGCCTGGCGGCCGTCCTGGCCGCCGCGACCGCAGGGCTGACCGCCGTGGCCACGGCGCAGTCGACGACCGGGAACGGCGCCCTCAGCGGCCCGCATTACAGTCTCAACATCATCGGTGTCCCACGCGACAAGAGTACCAACCCGGACTGGGCGAGCGGGCATGTCATCTTCGTCGACCTCGGCAGAAAGGACCTCCAGGTCACCACGAAGATTCTCCTCGTTCTGAGTCCGACCGGCACGTTCGACGTGATCGACAAGAACGGGACCGACGGGGAGGCGTCCTTCGCGCTCCCGGCGCCCGGCAGCTACACGGTCTGGGCGCGCGCGCTCGGCACGCCGGGGGGCAAGGCCAAGATCACCACCTGCGCCACCGACATCACGCTCAGCGATCCGGGCACGGTCTGCTCGACGCAGAATACGGTCTTCGTCCGAGAGGCGGGCCACAGCAAGTTCCAGAACGTCACCGACGCGCTCACCACGATCATCCTCGATCCGGTCGCCAATGCGGCCGCGGTGACCGCCTGTGGCGCCACGACTGTGAGTCTCTTCGACCCGTGCCTCCAGGGCTTCTTCTGGCAGTATGACAACAACGGCTTGAAGCTGCTGCAGGTGCGTTTCTACCCGAATCCCAGCTAGCGGCTGGGCGTCCCCACCCCCGCCCGCAGCCTTGCATGTCAGCGAGGCGGGGGGATCGGGGAAGGAGGTTCAAATGACCGGCAGACAGTTTGCCAGGCTGCGAGGTGAAGCGAACGTGCCGTTGCGCCGCGGCGCGTGGTACGGCGTCGTCCGGGTCACTCCAACCGAAGCCGTGCTCGACGTCCACAAGCGTATGGTCAACGTGCCGCTCGCGTTGCTGCAGGTCGCATCCCGCCCCACCACCGCATGGTCGATCGTGCCGCGGCCGCCGAACTGCCGCGCGCCGACGAGCTGGGGTCCGCGCTACGCGGTGTGCCCCAACTGCCAGGCGCGCTCGCCCCTTTCCAAGGGGCCGGTGAGCATGAAGTGTGGAGCGTGCCACGGCGTGTTCGAAGTGGGGTGGGGAGACTCGTACTACTCGTAGAACGTCGCCTGAATCGCCACGGCAGGGGCTCCATCCCTTATGTTAGGTGCGTCCAGCCCCTGTGAGGTGGTCCCTTGAAGCAATGGCATCGCATCACCGCAGCCCTGCTCGTGCTCACATCCGGGATCGCTTGCGCGGCGCATCGCGTCCTGATGCCGCCGCGGCTCGATCTCCATCCCTACGCGAAGCTCGGCCTCGTGACGTTCTCGGTGGAGAACGCCAAGGGAACGCTGCACGAGTTCGCGACCGAGCGGTTCGCCGAAGATGTCCTGGCCGCGCAGCCGGGGATCGAGGTGCTCGAGCTCGGCACGGTCGACACGATGATGCAACGGGTGGGCGAGCATGAGGTCGGCATCGCTACGGCGCAGGAGCTGGGCCGGCAGCACGGCGTGGCCGCGGTGTTCGCCGGCCACCTGAAGATCACGAACCCTCAGGCGAGCGGCGGGATCGCCGGACTCGTGACCCCGCACCTCGAAGCGACGGTGCGCCTGGATCTCACGGTGCGGATGCTCTCGGCGCAGTCCGGCGGCACGGTGTGGCGCTCGAGCGCCTGGGCGACCCAGAAAGTGGGCCAGGTCAGCCTGGTGGGCGGCGAGCTGAACTTCACGGCCCGCGACCCGAAGACGGCGTACGGCCCGCTGGTGAACCGGCTGATCGAGCTGGTGACGGAGGACTTCCGGTCCACGTGGGTGAGGCAGTAGCCCCTCGCTGCGCTCGGGGTGACAGCGTCACACCAAAAACCCCGGGACACCGCCCCGGGGTTTTTTGGTGAACAAACTCGCCCGTAGGCGTTAGCTCTCCGCAGGTTTTTCCTCTGGTCTTTCGTCGTCCCGGCGCTTCCTGAACAACCACATCACGAAGAACACAACGGCCGCGATGAGGGCTCCCTTGAGCAGGAGCCCCAGCAGGGCGCCCACGACAGGGAACAGCAGGACAGTAGCGACTTTCCACAGGGCGAAGCCGACGACGCCGACGGCGGCAAGCTTCATGAGGGGTGCGCGCATGATCGTAACCTAGCAAGAATGGGTGACTCGCGCCCTACGGAACCAAAGCGGCCGAGGTGTCCGCGCATAGATTCCCCTGCTATGGCGCCACGAAGTCTGGTCGTATGGTTGCTCGTGGGAGTCCTGGGTTGCAGCGCGGGGGCATCCCCTTCCCCCGCAGTTCACCCTTCCCCGGCTTCATCACCCGGTCTGGACGCGATGCTCGAGCATGACATCGCTCCCCATCGCGGGATCCCGTGGTCGGCCGCGCGGCCGCTCAGCTGGGGCGACTTTCAGGGCGCGGCGCCGCCGGGAGGCGAGGAAGCGGCCAAGACGGCGTACGGGATCTACTACGCCTGGAAGTGCCGGGGGCGTGCGTTCGAGTTCCAGGCGATCGCCGCGTTTCACCGCGACGACTCGTGGGTCAAGGCGCTGGTGCTGAGCGACAGCACCGAGAGCCGCCGGGTGCTGGGGCACGAGCAAACCCACTTCGACATCGCGGAGCTATACGCGCGGCGCATGCGCCAACGCTTCGCCGCCATCGCCCGGCCCTGCGCCAAGAGCGACGACCAGCTCAGTTTCGAAGCCCGGCGCATTCTCGACGAGGAGCGGGCGTTCCAGCGGCGCTACGACGCGGAGACGGGGCACGGGCTGGAGCGCCGGGAACAGGCCGCCTGGGAGGCGGAGATCAGAAGGCAGCTGCGACTCACCGCAGCACCGTAAACACCGCCACCACCGCGATCACGATCCCCAGCGTCATCTTCGCCGCGGTGGCGGCGACGCGGCCGAGCAAGGCGCCCCAGCCGGCGCGAACCGCGACGCCCGCCACCTGCGATCGCGAGTACTCGAGCAGCGTGGCGCCGATGAACGCGCCGACGAACCCACCGATGACGCTCCCGATGACCGGCACGGGAACGCCGACGACGGCGCCGACCAGACCGCCGATGAGCGCGCCCCAGCCCGCCCGCTTCGATCCCCCGTAGCGGCGCGCCAGGCCGAAGCCGAACCACAGCTCGAACAGCTCGCCGAGCAGCGCGAGGGCGACGGCGATCGCGATCGTCCCCCAGCCGATGGCGTGGAAGCCGGTGAGCGCGCCGCCGCCGACGACCGCGGCCACAATGAGCCAGATCCCCGGCAGGCCCAGCGCGATGAGCACCAGACCCGTAACCGAGCACAGGCCGAGCATCACTACCAAGAGTGTGTGATTCATGACCACAAGCTCATTTTTGACTTCGCCCCGCGTTTTCCTTAGGCTTGAGGCAATGGCGAACGATACCGGGTGGGCGGCGCGCCTTGCGCGCTACAAAGGTCCCGAGCTGCGGCGCTCCGTGTGGCAGCTCGCCAGCGCGGCCGCGCTGTTCGCGGCGGTGTGGGCGCTGATGTACCTGAGCCTCGGCATCGGCTACTGGCTGACCCTGCTGCTCGCCGTTCCGGCGGGCTTTTTCATGATCCGGCTGTTCATCATCCAGCACGACTGCGGGCACGGCGCGTTCTTCCGCTCGACGCGCGCCGCCGACATCGTCGGCTCGGTGCTCGGCGTGCTGACGCTCACGCCGTATCACTACTGGAAGAAGACCCACGCGCTGCACCACGCCACCTCCGGCAACCTCGAGCACCGCGGCTTCGGCGACATCGACACCCTGACGGTGGACGAATACCTCGCGCTGTCGCGCTGGGGACGGTTCAAGTACCGCGTGTACCGTCACCCCGTCGTGCTGTTTGGCGTCGGCGCGATCCTGCACTTCTTCGTGCGGCACCGCCTCCCCACGATCGTGCCGCGCGAGTGGACGCGCGAGCGGCGCAGCATCCTGTGGACCGACGTGGGACTCGCGGCCGGCATCGTGCTGATGGGGACGCTGGTGGGGTTCCGCGCGCTCGTGCTCGTGCAGCTGCCGGTGACCCTGTTGTCGTGCATGGTGGGGGTGTGGCTGTTCTACGTGCAACACCAGTTCGAGCCCACCTACTGGGAGCACGACGAGCGCTGGCGTTACGACGCCGCGGCGCTGCAGGGCAGTTCGTACTACCGTCTTCCCAGGCTGCTGCAGTGGGCGACGGGCAACATCGGGCTGCACCACATCCACCACCTGCACCCCCGCATCCCCAACTACCGGTTGCAGCAGGCGCTCGACGAGCACCCCGAGCTGCGCGCCGTGCCGACGCTGACGCTGTGGCAGAGCCTGCGCTGCGTGCGGTTGACGCTGTGGGACGAGCGAGCGAGAAAGCTGGTGCCGTTCACGGCCGTCAGCGGCAGTCCTGCAGCTGTCGCCCGCGAACCATGATGCTGAGGTCCGCTTCGGCGATCTGAAGGGCCAGCTTCACTCCCTCCGCGGAGAGGCGCGCCAGGTTCTTAATCGCCTCCGACCACTGCCGTGACACGTCGATGTACTGTCGCGCCTTGCTCAGGGCGAAGTCCGGCACCAAGCGTCCGAGCGACCCCAGGTGCTCCTCTATGTAATTCTCGGCCGCCGTGCCGTCGCCGAAGCCGATCGCGTCGGCGATCACCTGCCCGTAGTCAAAGAGCTCCAACGCCTCAGAGATCGCGGTGTTGTGTTCCTCCCCGATCGCGTCGTTCCCCCCCTCGTCCAGAAGCTGCGAGTGGCCCCACTCGCCGGGATCGTCGCCGAACTCCGTCCACGCCTGGTACGACTCGAGGAAAGCATTCAGGTGGCCGACGAACTCCTTCTCCGCCGGGGTGACCTGCCCCGTCCCGGCCGCGGTCTCGAGCATGTCGTCACCCGTGACCAACTCCATGAGCTTCTGGCCCACGTCGGCCGCAGCTGCGGCGGCGAGGAGCAAGTCGAAGTAGACCCGAAGGTCATCCCGTCTGCCACGGAGCACAGCTTCCTCCCGGCCGGCAGCGCGCAACTCCCCGCGGATCTGCTTGAGCCGCTGCACCGCCCGCGCGCGCTGCTCTCGCGTCTGGGCCATGAGGGCGCTCGGCGTCTCGCAGGGATCCTTGGACATGGTCGGGTCGGTGGGGGGAATGCCACGGTCGAATTGCCAACGCAGCTTTTCGGTGGTCCCCCCGCTCTGGCAGGTCCATTCCCCAGCGATCGTCGTGAACGGCGGCGGCACGCGGAACGCGGTGTCCGCGCTCGTGCAGATGTGCGGCATCAACCCGTGACCGAAGGAGAACGGCGGCAGAGGCTGGCCGTCAGGGCGCACCGAGTGCGGCGGCCCTCCGGTGGAGCAGGTCTTGGGGATTTCCGCGTCCGAGATCTTGACCGGCGAAAACACGTTGAGGATGTAGGTATCGGCGTCCTTGTAGTTGGGGAGATAGGGGTTTGGGAGTATCAACAGCCCGCCGGAGTGGACGTCGGGGTAGATACCGTCGATCCCCGCACCCGACTTGTTCAGCCTGAACGCCTGACAGACGCCGAGCTTCGGGAATGACCACGCGTACTGATAGACCAGCGACACCGGGTGGAACTTGATCACGGAGACACGCGGGCCTTGTCCCACGGTGTCTTCGGACCAGGTGACGTAGTAACTGCCGGATTCGGTCTCGGTGCCGCCGGCAATGTTGTGGGTCTTTTCGAACCGCACGACGCCGCGCCACAACGCCTGGCCCCAGGGGATCTCGCCGGGGCCCTTGGGACGGGCAGGAGTCGACGGCGGTCCCCCGCTCGCCGGTCCGGACCTCGGGGGCGACGCCCGACCCACCCCGCCGGTAGCCGCGCCCCCAGCGCCGCCGGCCTGCTGCTCCTGCTCGTGCTGCTGCTCCAGTTGCTGCTCCTGCTGCGCGACTTTGGGATCGTGCAGGTGGATCAGCGCGGCGGCCGCCTGCTGCACGGTGCGGGCCCCCACGTGGATCACCTCGCCGTCGACTTCGACTCGCCCCGCCAGCACGTCCCGTCCATCGGCGAGCAGCACGGCGTCGGTGTCGAGCGGCATGGCCGGCGCGTTCGCCGGGATGAGTCTCCGGTTCACAAGGATGAAGCCGATCTCGTCACGCGGGACTTGCACGTTCCCGTGCCCGGTCGCGACGGTCGCGAACGCGTGCAGCGTGGTGAGCGAGCCGGACACCGGTGGTGCATCGCGGCGCATGACGAGATCGTCGCGCGGCCGGACGACGGGCGGCGGCGGCGGCCAGCCGAGCGCAGCGAGCCTGGCGCGCTGCTGGGGGGTCAACACCACCGGGCGGCCGGCAGAGGGGCGCTGGGCGGCGACCGCGGTGGAGAGCGTCGCGAATAGCGCGACGGCGGCGATGCCCGGCACCGAAGTGATCGTCATGGGACCGCGGCGAACGTAGGCGCTGAGATGAGTGGCGTCAACATGTTACGTGGCCGAGGTGATGCGCCTCACAGGGCGAAACGCGTACATGTGCAACAGTTGTCCCACAGCGTCGCACCGCCGCCATCCCCAATCCCTTGTGGGAGCCGCGGATGCGGCGAGGCATTGAGCTTGCAACGGGAAGGAGTCATGATCACACCGCTGATCCACCGCGTGCTGAAGCGCGAGGACCTGGCCCGGCTCGTCGCCGAGATCGGCCGGCTGGACCAGGGCGAGGCGCGTGTCGCCGAGGAAGCCGTGCGGGCGGGCGAGGTGGATGCCGTGCTCGACTCGGCGGCGGCGCTCGATGCCGTGCGCGGCCGGGGTGGCGCGCCCGCCGCGGTGCCGCTGACGCTGCTCTGGTACGTCCCCGTGCGCGCCGCGCTGCGCGCGCGCGGCGTGGCCGACGTGGAGCTCGCCGATTACGCCGCGACGTTGCCCGTGGTGTTCGCGACGTGGCGCGCGGTGCGGACGGTGGCGCGGGGCGAGACCGGTCTCGATGTCTGGTCCCGCTACGTGGCGTCGCTTCCCGACGGGACCGTGGCGCAGGCCGAGGGCGCGGCGGACGTCGCGGCGCTGGCGCTGTGGTGGGCGGGGATCTTCCCCGAACGTGTTACGCGGCGCGCCGCCGGCGCGGGGATGCTACGCGCGTACGTGGCGTTCGCCGCCCAAGCGCTGGCGCTCGCCGCCCGTATCCTGGGTGCCAGCGGGCCGATCTCCCCGTTCTGGGCCCGCGCCGCGGACCAAGCCGAGGCGCTGCACGCGGCGCTGGCCGAAGCACGGCGCGACTATCTGGGCCGCGACGTCCACAGCAGTGAAAGCCGGTTGGAGAGGTTTCTGGCAAGGCTGAACTAGGGTGACGGGGGGAGGCGCATGGCCGTCAGTGCTTCCCCGGCGTCGGTCCAGCGGGCGGCGGGTTTCGGCGCGCGGCAGCGGCGCAGCAGCTCGGGGAGCCAGGGGGGGAGCACGCGGTCCTGTTCGAGTAGCTCCGGTTCGGCAACCGGTGGCCGGCCCAACAACATTTCGTGGACCAAGACACCGACGGCGAACATATCGTCCCGCGGTGTGGCGGGCTCGTCGTCTTCCCAGCGACCCGGCCCCACGTAGGCGGGCGCGCACAGCGCGGCGCACGCCGAACCGGGGGCACCGGCGCTGAGCGAGCCGCCGACCGCGTTCACGACGCCGGCGTCCGCGATCAGCGTCCTTCCCTCCGTCAAGATCACGCTCTCGGGCCGCAGGTCGCCGTGCGCGACCTGTGCCGCGTGCGCGTGGGCGAGCGCGCCGAGGATGTCGCGCAGGCTCTCGACGGCACGCGCCAGCGGCACCGCGCCGTAGTTCTGCAGCCAGGCGCGGAGGGTGGTGCCTTCGATGAAGGGCCGGGTGTGGTAGACGAAGGGTCCGGCGCGTCCCGCGCCCCGGGGCGCAACGAGTCCCGCGTGGCTGAGCCGATCGGCGAGCAGGAGGACCTCGCGCTCGAACCGGCGCGCGTCCACGGCCAGGGAGAGGGCGCGGGGCAGCACTTTCACCAGCAGGTCGGGGCCGGTG
>QHVC01000020.1 GCA_003222205.1 Gemmatimonadota bacterium
AGAATTGCCCGTCGGCCGTGAGCGGATCGATGTTGTGCCAGAACGCCTCGAGCAGCTTCTCGTAGCTGACTCGCCGCGGATCGTAGACGACCTGCACCGACTCGAGGTGCCCCGTCTCGCCGGCCGAAACGTTCTCGTAGCTGGGGTGGCGGATCCGACCCCCCATGTAACCGACCGTGACCGAGACCACGCCGTCGAGCTGGTCGAACGGATGCTCCATCGACCAAAAACAGCCGCCGGCGAATGTCGCCGTGTCGAGTGGCGAGGCCAGCGCGAGGACCGTCAAGAGCAGTGCGTACATGCCAAGAATCTAACACCGCCTTGCCGCGTTGCGTTCCCCTCGGCAGACTTTGACCCCATGGCCACCACGCCCAGCTCCACGATCACGGCCCACGACGCGGAAGTCAGTTTCCGCCTGCTCGTCGAGAGCGTGAAGGACTACGCGATCTTCATGCTGGACCCTGAGGGCCGGGTGGCCACCTGGAACCGCGGCGCCGAGATCATCAAGGGCTATCGCGCCGGGGAGATCGTCGGCAAGCACTTCTCGCGGTTCTACATACCGGAGGACGTCGAGGCACGGAAACCCGAGCAGGAGCTCGAGACCGCGACGACGACGGGGCGGTGCGAGGACGAGGGCTGGCGGGTTCGCAAGGACGGCTCGCGCTTTTGGGCCAACGTGGTCATCACCGCGGTCCGCGACGGGCACGGGAAGCTGCGGGGATTCGTGAAGGTGACCCGGGACCTGAGCGAGCGCCGCCGCGTCGAGGAGAAGCTGCGCCGCAGCGAAGAACGGTCGCGCCAGCTGGTGGAGAGCATAAAGGACTACGCCATTGTCCTGCTCGATACCGAGGGCCGCGTGATCAGCTGGAATTCCGGCGCGCAGCGCATCAAGGGCTACCGCGCCGAGGAGATCCTCGGCGAGCACTTCTCCCGCTTCTTCACCCCCGAAGATGTGGCCGCCGGCATGCCGGAGCATCACCTCAAGTTGGCGGCCGCCGAGGGCCAGTACGAGGACGAGGGGTGGCGCGTGCGCAAGGACGGGTCCCGCTTCTGGGCCAACGCGGTCCTGACGGCGGTGCGCGACGAGCACGGAGCGCTCACCGGGTTCGCCAAGGTGACGCGCGACTTGACCGAGCGGCGGCGCGCGGACGAGGCGCTGCGGGCAGCGGAGGAGTACGCGCGCCTCGTCGTTGACCTGGCGTACTCCGCCTTCGTGGCGATCGATGAGGACGGCGTCATCACCGGCTGGAACCGCCAGGCCGAGATCACGTTTGGGTGGCCCCGCGACGAGGCGATCGGCCGGGAGCTGGCGGAGACGATCATCCCGCCGCAGCACCGCGACGCGCATCGCAGCGGGTTGCGGCGCTACCTCGCCACCGGCGAGGGTCCGGTCTTGAACCGGGTGGTCGAGATCACGGCGCTGCGGCGGGACGGCTCGGAGTTCCCCGTGGAACTGACCATCTCGCCAATGCGGGTGGGGGGAAAGGCCGTGTTCACGGCGTTCGTGCGGGACATCACCGACCGCAAGACGGCGGAGGAAACGCTGAGACGTTCCTCGGAAGCGCTCGCAGCCGCCAATACCGAGCTGGAGAGCTTCAGCTATTCCGTGTCGCACGATCTCCGCGCTCCGCTGCGGGCGATCGACGGGTACGCCCAGGCGCTGCTCGAGGACCACGCCGCCAAGCTCGACACGGAGGGGCAACGGCTCCTGGGGGTGGTGCGGGAGAACGCGCAGCGCATGGGCCAGCTGATCGACGGCCTCTTGCGGTTCGCGCGCTTCGGTCGCCAATCGATGACCATGGCCCCGATCGACATGACCGCCCTTGCGCGCGCGGCCGTTGACGAGCTGGAACAAGGCAGTGAGCGTGCACTCCCACCCATCACGATCGCACAGCTTCCCCCGGCGGTCGGGGACAAGACGCTGATCCGGCAGGTGCTCGCAAACCTGGTGGGGAACGCGGTCAAGTTCAGCCGGGGGCGACCCGCCCCCGACGTCCGCATCGGCGGCCGCCCGGAAGGACCGGAAGTGATATACTTCGTGCGAGACAACGGCGTGGGATTCGACATGCAATACGCCGACAAACTTTTCCAAGTGTTCGGCCGCCTGCATCGCGCCGAGGAATTCGAGGGGACGGGCGTGGGCCTGGCCTTGGCCCAGCGCATCGTGCATCGGCACGGCGGGCGGGTGTGGGCGGAGAGCGTCCCGGGGGAGGGGGCGACGTTCTATTTCACGCTGGCGCGGCCCTAGGAGGGCTCATGATGACCCAAGGGGAGATCGAGGTGCTCCTCGTCGAGGATAACCCCAGCGACGTCGAGCTCACGCTCCGCGCCCTGCAGAAGCGCAACCTCGCCAACCGCGTGGTGGTCGCGCGCGACGGCGTCGAGGCGCTGCAGCTGCTCGAGCGCGCGGAAGCCCCGCCCAAGGTGGTCCTGCTCGACCTCAAGCTCCCCAAGCTCAACGGCCTCGAGGTGCTGCGGCGCATGAAGAGCGACGACCGCACCAGGCGCATCCCCGTCGTCGTCCTCACCTCGTCGCACGAGGAGCCGGACGTCGAGGAGAGCTACCGGCTCGGCGTCAACAGCTACATCGTCAAACCGGTGGACTTCGAGTCGTTCGCCAGCGCGGTCGCCGAAGTCGGCTTGTACTGGTTGCTCCTCAATCACCCCCCCGAATAGCCCGGCGCCCATCCGATGCGCCCCCTGCGCGTCCTCTTCGTCGAAGATTCGGCCGCGGACGCCGAGCTGATGCTGCGGGCGCTCAAAGCGGGCGGCTTCGATCCGGTCCACGAGCGCGTCGAAACGGCCGCGGCGCTCCGCGCCGCCCTCGAGGGGATCACGTGGGACGTGGTGCTGAGCGACTACTACCTGCCGGAGCTGGAGGCGCCCGCCGCTCTCGCGCTGGTGCGCGAGCGTGCGCCTGACATGCCGTTCCTCGTCGTCTCCGGCAGCATGGGGGAGGACACGGCCGTCGCCGCGATGAAGGCCGGCGCTACCGACTACATCATGAAGGACCGGCTGCAGCGGCTCGCGCCCGCCGTCGAGCGCGCGATCGAGGAGGCCGCGGTGCGGCACGACCGCCGCCGGCTCGAGCAGCAGCTGCTCGCTTCGCAACGTCTCGAGGCCGTGGGACGGCTCGCCGGGGGCGTGGCCCACGACTTCAACAACGTGCTCACGGCCGTTCTCGGCTCAACCGAGCTGCTGCTTCTGGATACGCCCCCCGGCGCCGCCAAGCGCGAGGAGCTCGAGATCATCCGGGAAGCGGCGACGCACGCTCAGGACCTCATCCGCCAGCTGCTCGCCTTCAGCTCGCGACAGGCCTTGAAGCCCGTGGTCCTCGACGTGAACCACCTGGTGAAGAACGTCGGCAAGATGCTGCGCCGGCTGATCGGCGAGAATATCGAGCTCACGACCGAGCCGGCCCCGGACGTCGACTCGGTGTGCGCCGACCCCGGCCAGCTCGAGCAGGTGCTCGTGAATCTCGTGGTGAACGCGCGCGACGCGATGCCGCAAGGCGGGCGCCTCACCATCGCGACCAGTAACCTGGCGGTCGCCGCAGGCGCGGTCCCCGTGCCGCCGGGCCGCTACGTCGTCCTGCGCGTGACCGACACGGGGACCGGGATGGACGCGGCGACGGTGGAGCGGGCGTTCGAGCCGTTCTTCACGACGAAGCCGCGCGGCAAGGGATCGGGTCTGGGCCTGGCGACGGTGTACGGCATCGTGCGGCAGAGCGGAGGCCACATCGAGGTCGAGAGCATGCCTGGGGCGGGCACGACGTTCCGGATCTACCTCCCCCGCGTGGAGGACGTCGCGGAACAGGGCGCCGCGTCCACGGCGGCGGCACCGGCCCGGGGCGCGGAGACCGTGCTGGTGGTCGAGGACGACGAGCGGGTACGCGCCCTCGCCCGCAAGGCGCTGGAGCAGGCCGGCTATCGGGTCCTCGTCGCCGCCGGGGGCAAGGAAGCCCTCGCCGCGGCGGAGGGCCACGACGGCCCGATCGATCTGCTCATGACCGATGTGGTGATGCCGGAGATGAACGGCCGCACGCTCACGCGCCGGCTCACCCAGCGCCATCCCGACCTGAAGGTGCTCTACATGTCGGGCTACTCGGACGAAGACATCGCCCAGCACGGCGTGTTCGAGACGGGGACCGCGTTCATCAAGAAGCCGTTCACGCCCTCGGTCCTGACCAAGAAGCTGCGCGAGGTCCTGGACGAGACCTAAGGCTCACCAGTTGAGCCAGTACGACGCCTTGACGAGGAACGTGTTGTTGGGATGGGCGTCGAACAGATCCCCGATGTCCTTCCAAAAGCCTTGCGTGCCCATCGCCGGCTGGACGTCGGGCTGCCGGCCCTGCTGCCACACCACGAACAGCGCGGACCCCGGCCGGTACTCCCACCGCAGCACCATGTTCGAGTTGAATTGCTTGAAGTTGAAGCCTCCGGGCGTAGCGCCGGCATACGGCGTGTAGCGGGCGTCGTAGTCGGCGGCGCGTGGAGCGGCGAGCTCGCGCACGTTGCTGTAGGTGCCCTTGCTCACGAACGGCTGCGCGTACACCTGCAGCGTCAACGTGGTGCGGATCGTGTAGTCGAGCCGGGCGGTCAGGGACAGCTGCCGCTGCTCGAGATGGGCGAACGTGTAGTGGATCGGGGACGTCCCGAACTTGCCGTACGGCTGGGTGTCGTTGCGGTTGTGGCTGTAGCTGAACCCGAGCGACGGTTGCACCCGGGACGAGGCGTGCAGCGTCAGCGAGCCGTTGGTGTTGAAGTACGTGGAGCGCCCCACGTCGCTGCGGGAGTAGTTGAAGAACACGTTCGGCACCAGCGCGTGCCGGTCGTCCCCTCCGAACCCGAACCACGGCGCGATGTACGGGTCCTGCCGCACCGCCGGCCCGCCGCGCGCGCAGCGGTCGCAGTAGGTGGTGCCCAGCTGGCCGATCGTGCTGCCGAAATGCACCCACCAGCGGTTGGCCAGCTGAATGTGCGCGTTCGTGTTCGCCGCGCGCTCCTGCGGGAGGCCCCGGGCCGACCAGTACTGCCACCAGTTGAAGTTCCACTGGGCGCGTTGGTAGATGCGCGTCGGGTGATTGAAGTGCAGACCGAACCAGTTGTTCCAGCTCTGCTGATCCGCCCGCTGCAGGAACCCGAGGTCGTTGATCTCGAACCCCGCCGAACGGCGCAGGTAGCTGGTCTCGAAGTTGGTGTACTTGCCGGCGATCTTGCCGAAGCGGAGCTCCTCAGCGTCCCCCGTGAGGGCGGTGCGCGTGGTATCGTAGGGGAGTCCGCCGTCAGGACGCTGATAGTAGTGCACGGAGCTGCGCTGCGTGGCGGCGATCGCCTGGGGCGAGCCGGCCACCCGGCTCACGTCGATCGACCCCCCGACCTCGTAGGTCGCGTGCGCGAAGCGATGCCGCGCGTCCACCGCGCCGGCGTACGCTTCCCGCCGCAGGAACGGCGCCGACGCCGCGTCGAGCCCGCGATTGACGCCGGTGAAGAGCACGCCGACGCCGCTCTGGCCGCCACGCAGGTCCTGCTGCAGCCGCACGACCGTGTAGTTCGTCCGCGGCTCGATCGTGGTGTCGGCCCGGCCCGCGGCGCGTTGGGTGAACGCTTCGAGCACGCCGACCGACAGCCCGCCCGCCAGCCGGCCCGTCAGCTTGCCGGCCCCGAGAATCCTCGAGGCCGTGGGCGAGCCCGCGTCGCCGTACAGGCCGCCGAGCTGTGGACGGCGGCCGATGCGCCGCGAATAGAACAGCCCCTCGCCATTGCAGTTCACCGCGCTGCAGTCGACGTCGAAGCGGAAGATCCCCGACCCCTCGATGAAGAACGGCCGCCGCTCCTGGAAGAACGGCTCGAACGCCGAAAGGTTGAGCACACTGGGGTCCGCTTCCACCTGGCCGAAGTCGGGGTTGATCGTCCCGTCCACCGTGAGGTTCGAGGTCACGCCGTACTTGAAGTCGGCGCCGGCGGTGGCGTCCTGATTGCGGCCGAAGCCCGTCGCCGTCGGCACCGAAACATTCTTCGTCACCGAGTAGGGCGTCACCTCGAGCCGCCGCGGCGACCCCAGACCGTCGAGCCCCGTCAGGTCGCCGAGCTGCGAGGAGAGCCCAGCCTTCGACACGTGGAACACCGGCCAGGCGACGCGCTCGGTGTAGCGGTAGATGTCGCGCGAGATCGCCAGGCCGAAGGTGTGGGTGGCCGTCCTGGGGTAGCGCAGCTGCGAGAGCGGAATGCGGAACTCGGCCGTCCAACCGAGAGAATCAACCGTGGTCGCGGCATCCCACACGCCGTCCCATGCGTCGTCTTCGTTGCCGTCGTTGGAGATGCTGGCGTCAAACTTCACGCCCGCCGCGGTCACCCCGAACTCGTAGCCCGTGCGCTTGTCGTGGTAGGAATCGATCAGAACGATCACGCGGTCCGACGGGGGCCACGCGTCGCGTCGAGCCAGGAGTTTGATGAGGCTGTCGGGATGCGGGTCGAAACAGCGGACGAAGATGTAGAGGGCGCGGGCGTCGTACGCCGCTTTGGCCATCGTGGGGAATCGCGCGGGGCCGTCCTCGACCGGCTGCCACTCGCGGAACTCCGTGATCGGGGCGGCCTGTCGCCACACGTCGTCGTCATCCCGTCCGTCGATGACCGGGGCGCGCACCGCCAGGACCGCCGTGGCGCGAGAGGCGGTGGGTGGCGGCGCCATCCGGGGGGGCCCGCTTTCGGGCCTCTGGCTGGCGAAAGTGACGGCGGCGAACAACGGAATCAGCAGCATAGCGACCCCGGGGGACGGTCTCCGGGGTTAGATAACGGAAAGGGCCCTAGGGTTGATTCAGCCCTGGGCCCCCGGGCTGCCTGGCTAGAGGTGCAGGAGCACCCGGTCGAGAGCGATGCGGCCCGCTCCGGTGAACACCAACGTAAGCGCCGCTGCCAGTATCACATACTCGAACTCCCAACCGTCAGCCCCGCTGAATCCTTTGTGCATCTGCGTGATCTTGAGCCGGACGGCGCCGAGCATCACGAGGACAAATCCGGCGGCGGCAACCTGGGTGAGCAGGCCCGTGATCACCGCCACCCCACCGAGCGGCTCAGCGATCGAGAGCACCCGCAGCAGCGAGAGGAGGCCGGCCGGCATCTGCGCCGAGGGCTGCATCTTCCACATCCGCAGCTTCTGCCGTCCGTGGACCAGGAAGATGACCCCGACCCCCAGCCGTAAGGCCAGCAGCGCCCAGTCGCTCAGGTGATGCAGGGACGCGAGCGTTTCCATCCCGTCCTCCTCGGTGAGCGTTGCTCAAGGATACGCGAGGTTCGCGTTGCTCGCTCT
>QHVC01000008.1 GCA_003222205.1 Gemmatimonadota bacterium
CGGTCGGGTGCAGCAAGCGGTCGCAATCGCTCGGCGGTCTGGCGTGCGGGTCGTGGCCGCGGTGACGGAACAGCGGTCTACCGCCGGCGGCTCTTCTCGTAGATCGCGATGAACGCATCGGGCGCCGTGCTCGAGATCACGGATCCGATGCTGTCCAGTTCGAGGTCCTCGACGGTCTTGAAGCGTACGCACGCTTTCCCCATGTCGAGCCTTTTGCCGGCGCGGGCGAACGCTTCCTTCAACGACGCGGACTGCTGCGCATCTCCATACACGCGCATCAGGTGCAGCGAGCAGTAGTTCTTCTCGGACGCGAGCGCCGCGTACCACAGCGGCTGCTTGTTGTAGGTCTTGGGGAAGCGCGCCAGCGGGATGACGTAGGCGATCATCCCGGCGCTCATCGTCTCCTCGTAGCCCTTGGGGAGATGGCGGAGCACGTGCTGGCGCACAGCGGCGATGGTCGCGCGGCGGTCTTCGGGGAGCTGGGCGAGGTATTCGGCGACGGTCTTGGCGGTTGAGCGCGGCATGAAGACGACGAGCCTACTCACGCTTCTGAGGCTGCGCCACCACCACTAGTATGGCAGCAGGTACGGCCCGAAGCTCGCCGCGAGCCACAGGAAGCTCCCAATCGAACCGAGCCAGAGCACCGCCCGTGCCACGATCATGACGAGCGGCTGTGGCGCGCCTTCCTCTTCATCCTCATCAGAACCAATCCTGCCGGCGGCCACGACCGTGAAAACGCCGAGTGCGATCACGTACAGGATCATCGGCCCGTGTGGCGTGCTCCATCGCGTGGAAAGCTCCCGCCCAATGAAGACCCCCAACATCGGCGGCCACGCCGAGAGCAGGCAGGTCCCGGTGAGAGGTGAGTCAAGCCACCCGAGGAAGCGGCCGACGAAGGGTGAGGAAGCTGCCGGCTGCGCGCGACTCAACCAGCCCGCGTGAATGACCGACGGAGGGTTGAAGTAAAACCAGGTGGCGATTCCGAGTAGAATCACCAGCACGAGATCGAGGACGGCCGATCCACCGGCGAGAAAGAACGGCTCGGCGATGATCGAGAAAAGGATCCCGACGACCACCGTCGCACCCAGGACGACGCGGAGGGAGTCGAGATCGTCGCCTTCTCGGTCGGGGTCGATCATGGTCGGGGGCAGCCTAGCGAGCCCTCACTGGATCCTTCGTCCAATCCGACCACCGCGAACCCCATCGTCCGGGTCGATGCTGAAATAAACCACCCAGGGCCGCCCCATGACGTTCGCCAGCGGTACGAATCCGTAATGCCGGCTATCGTACGACGCGAGACGGTTGTCCCCCAGAGCAAAGAAGGAATCCCGCGGAATGACCACCGGACCCCACTCTTGCGATGTCGGCATGTAACGCGTTGTGTCGCGTCCGAATACCCTGTTCACTTGCCACGCTCGGATTTGAGTACGCAATGCGAGACCGTCTTGGTCTGGTGACGGAGCCCTTGGCGGAGCGGCGTCCAGCTGGATCCCGTTTCGATGCAACGCACCCGCCGCCATCCAGAGCGTGTCGCCCGGGAGACCAGCCACACGCTTCACCAACAGGAGCCCCGGAGTCTCAACCGACCGGAAGACGACCAGGTCGTCCTTCTGGACTGCCCTGGCCGCCGGCCACTTTGCAGCAAAAATGTAGTCACCCACCAGCAGCGCTGGTTCGTTGGCTGGACTCGGAATGCGGAACGCTTGGACAACCCGACTCCGAAGCACGAACCTGATCGCACCCTCCCAGCCGACCCCCACTACCAACACCACAAGGATGTAGAGCCACCAACGGTTATACCGGCGAAGCTCGTACGCAGGCTCCGCGCGACGGGCCATCAGTGCAGCATGTAGCGGCATACCGATGAGCCAGGCAAGCACGACAGACACCGCGCACCACACGTTGAGAGGGGCCCGCCGTATTGCCAACAGAGCCGCTGCTGAGAGCGAAGTCACCGACGGTAACAACAAGACCGCGACGACAGCAGCAGTGCGCGGTAGCCCCGCGTACAGGTGGCCGAGGCCGGGCGTCAACAAGCCGAGGAGCGCCGCCAACCACGGGCGCCGTGGGGATGTGGGGCGTGCGCCGCTCAGAACGCCCCCCGCTCTCGGTACCGACCACAGCTCAGAGGCTCCCAGCGATCGAGCAGTTGCAGAATCCCTGGCATCTTCGGTCGCGGGACGACTTTGTAGAGTACGGTCATGCGCTCATGCGTATTGGCGGCCGCGGCCAGTGAGCGGCGATGGTCGCGCGGCGGTCTTCGGGCAACTGCGCGAGGTACTCGGCAACGGTCTTGGCTTTGGAGCGGGGCATCCCTCGACTCTCACCCCTTCCCGACGAGCGCATCGAACTCCGCGTTGCCGCGCAGCCCCTGCAGCTCGATCGCCTGGCGCGCCCGGTCTTTCATGCGCATGTCCAGCGCGATCGCGGTGCGCAGCGTCTTCAGCACGTCCGTGGTCCGCCCCAGCTCCGCGTACGCGAGGGTCAGGTTGAGGTGCGTTTCCGCGAAGTCCGGCTTCGCCGCGATCGACCGCTGGTACACCTTCACCGCTTCGTCGAAGCGACCGAGCTTCGCCAGCGACGCCCCCATCCCCGAGAGCGCCGCGAAGGCGCTGGGGTTGTCGCCCGCGTTGAAGGCCGCCGCCATCTTGAAGGCCGCCACACTCGCCTCGTACTCCGCCAGGTTGAAGCAGGCGAGGCCCAGCATGGTCGCCGCCGACGGCGCCAGCTCCCCCCCGGCGTCCACCGCTTTCTTGAGCAACTCGGCGGCCCGCAGGTAGGCGCCGCGCTGATAGAGCTGGTAGGCGTGGCGCAGCAGCGTCTTGGAAGGGGGCTCATTGGCCACCGCCGTATCGCGGTCCCAGCCGTCGAACGCGCCGCCCAGCTCGCTCGTGAGCTGCAGAAACCGTTTGCCGAGGGCGGTGAGCGCCGCGGCGTCGGCCGGCATCGCCCGTTGCGCGAGGCACAGCCAGCGGCCGCCGGCCGCCGAGCGATCCACGTCGCAGGTGAAGCCGTCGGCGGCCAGCCGGGCCGCCAGGGCGCGCGCCGCGGGTTCGGCGGGAAAATAGAAGTAGAACTGGAGCGGGTGCTCGCCGGCGGGGTCGAGCCCCAGCTGCCGGAGCGTGCCGACGATTTCGTCGCCGAGGTTGCCGTGGAAGTCCATCGTGGAGGGCGGCATGGTACTCCCAGCCTACCAGCGCTCGACCATTCGCGCTACGCGCGTCACCACTAGTCGGTGCGCCCCATGATGGCCAGGACCGAATCGATAGCCGCCACGAAATCCATCTCGACCGACGCGCATCCAAAACAATGCGAGACCAAACGGCCATCCGGTCCGACAAGAAACATCTGAGGGACGGCGTGCACCAGGTAGGAGCGGGCGATCGTGCCGTCGCCGTCGAAGAGCTCTTGATAATGAATGCCGCCGTGCTCTCGAAGCCAGAGCCGCGCGTTGTTGCGAGTGTCACTGTATGGTATGCCATAGAAGTCGACCGGCTGGCCCCGGTAGTGCTCCGCCATCCGCACCACGGCTGGGTGCAGCGTCAAACACGGATCGCACCAACTGGCCCAGAATTCCAGAACGGTGAGGCGGCCGCGGGTGTCTCCGAAAGTCACAAGTCGGGATGGACCTGGGACCAGGGGGGGTAATGCGAAGGGCGGCGCAGCAGCTCGGACCTGGGGAAATCGTACCTGTCGAGACTGCTCCCCGACCCTGGAGCTACAAGACGTAGCCACGATGGCCACTAGCGCCATCGCAGCTATGGGCAGCTTCGTCAGAGGCGGCCCTCCAATCGGTCGATTCCTACCGCCCCACCACCACCCCATTCCCGCGCTCTGCATACAACGGGAACGCGTCGGTCAGCTCGCGAACTTCGCGCTTGATGCGCGCCACCGTCGCGTCGTCACGCTTGGTGAGCACCGTGTCGAGCAGCCCGGCGACCTTCTGCATCTCCCCCGCCCCGAACCCGCGCGTCGTGAGCGCCGAGCTGCCGAGGCGGATGCCGCTTGTTACGAACGGCGACTGCGGATCCCCCGGGATCGTGTTCTTATTCACCGTGATCCCGGCGCGGTCGAGCAGCTGCTCGGCCTCCTTCCCCGTCAACCCTTTGGGACGCAGGTCCACGAGCATCAGGTGGCTGTCGGTGCCGCCCGAGACGATCGCATAGCCGCGCTGCACCAGCGCCGCGGCGAGCGCCTGCGCGTTCTTCACCACGGCGGCCGCGTACGCCTTGAAGTCAGGCTGCAGCGCTTCATGCAGCGCCACCGCCTTGGCGGCGATCACGTGCTCGAGCGGCCCGCCCTGCGTGCCGGGGAACACCTGCTTGTCCACCGCTTTGGCGAGCTCGGCGACGCAGAGGATCAGCCCACCACGCGGGCCGCGCAGCGTCTTGTGCGTCGTGGTGGTGACGATCTGCGCGTGCGGCACCGGCGAGGGATACACGCCCCCCGCCACGAGCCCGGCGAAGTGCGCCATGTCCACAACGAGCGTCGCGCCCACTTCGTCGGCGACGCTGCGCATCGCGGGGAAATCGACGATGCGCGCGTAGGCGCTGCCGCCGCCGACGATGATGCGCGGCCTGTCCTTGCGCGCCACGTCGCGCAGCTGATCGTAGTCGATCCGCCCGGTGTCCTCGCGCACGCCGTACGCCACGGCGCGGAACAGGGTCCCGGAGAAGTTCACCGGCGACCCGTGGGTCAGGTGCCCGCCGTGCGACAGCGACAGGCCGAGCAGCGTGTCGCCCGGCTTGGCGACCGCGAGGTACGCCGCCATGTTCGCCTGCGCTCCCGAGTGCGGCTGCACGTTGGCGTGCTCGGCGCCGAACAGCTGCTTGGCGCGGTCGATCGCCAGCTGCTCCACTTCGTCTACCACCTCGCAGCCGCCGTAGTAGCGCTTCTTCGGCAGCCCCTCGGCGTACTTGTTGGTGAGCGCGCTGCCCATCGCCTCGAGCACCGCGACGGAGCAGAAGTTCTCGCTGGCGATGAGCTCCAGGCCGTGCTCCTGGCGCTCCACCTCGCGGCGGATCAGCGCGTGGATCGTGGGATCGGTCTGGGCGAGCGGAGCGAGGCGGTCGGTCACCGGTCGATCTTCTCCACGCGGCGCTGGTGGCGGCCGCCTTCGAACTTCGTCGTGAGCCACTTGTGGAGGATCTCCAGCCCCTCCGCCTCGCTCACGAACCGCGACGGCAGCACCAGCACGTTGGCGTCGTTGTGCTTCCGGGACAGCTCGGCGACTTCCGGGCTCCACACCAGCGCGGCCCGCACGTGCGGGTAGCGGTTCGCCGTGAACGACATGCCGAGCCCCGCGCCGCACGTCAGGACGCCGCGTTGCACGACGCCGCGGGACACGGCGTCCGCGACGGGCTTGGCATAATCGGGATAGTCGTCGGCCGGGTCGAGCGCCTTCGGGCCGACGTCGATCGGCTCGTAGCCGAGCTTCTTCAGTTCGGCGACGAGCTTCTGCTTCAGCTCGAAGCCCGCGTGGTCGGCCCCCACGTAGATGCGCTCAGACAAAGCTCTTCTTCACTTTCGCGATGGCGGCGACCCGCTGCTCGGCGAGCCGGTCGGCCGCCTGGTAGCTGGGGATCCCCTCCTCGTTCGCGATCTCGAAGACGCGCAGGATGGTGTCGTAGATCTCCCCCGCCTTGTTGCGCGCCCGCTCCAGCGACCAGCCGTGCAGCTCGGCGTTGACGTTGATCAGGCCGCCGCCGTTGATCACGTAGTCGGGCGCGTACAGGATGCCGCGCCCGGCGAGCACGTCGCCGTGGCGTTCCTCAGCGAGCTGGTTGTTCGCGGCGCCCGCGACCACCGCCACCGTGAGCTGCGGGATGGTGTCGTCGTTCACGATCGCGCCCATGGCGCACGGCGCGAAGATGTCCGCCGCCTGCTTGTAGATGTCGTCGGGCTGGACCGCCGTCGCGCGGAAGTCCTGCACCACCGCCTTGACGCGCTGCGGGTCGATGTCGGTGACGATGAGCTTCACGCCCTCCTCGAACAGCAGCTTGCACAGGAAGTACCCGACGTGCCCGCACCCCTGCACCGCCACGGTCTTCCCCGTGAGGCTGTCCGAGCCCCAGCGCAGCTTGGCGCACGCCTTGATGCCGCGGTACACGCCGTACGCGGTGACGGGCGAGGGATCGCCCGACTTGCCGAGCAGCCCCGTGACATGCTGGGTCTCGACGCGGATGAACTCCATGTCCTGGGTCGAGGTGCCGACGTCCTCGGCGGTGATGTAGCGCCCGCCCAGCGACTCGATGTGGCGCCCGTGGGCGCGGAAGATCGCTTCGCGGCGCGTGGTGCGGTTGTCCCCGATGATGACGCTCTTGCCGCCGCCGAGATTGAGCCCCGCCACCGCCGCCTTGTAGGTCATCGCCTTCGACAGCCGCAGCGCGTCGATCAGCGCTTCCGCGTCGCTCGGGTAGCTCCAGAAGCGCGTGCCGCCCAGCGCCGGACCCAGCGTCGTGTCGTGGATCGCGATGATGCCGCGATAGCCGCTCGAGGGCTCGAAGAACAGCGAGACCTGCTCGTGGGCGTGCTCGGCGAGCAGCGAAAACACGCCGGGCGCGCCCGCGCGCTCCGCCGCGGGCGGCGGGCTAGCGGCCGGAAAGACCGCGCGCGATGACGAGGCGCTGGACTTCACTCGTGCCTTCATAGAGCTCGGTGACCTTGGCGTCGCGGAACAGTTTCTCGACGGGGAAATCCCGCATGTATCCGTACCCGCCGAACAGCTGGACGGCCTGGGTCGTGACCCACATCGCCGTCTCGGAAGCGAACAGCTTGGCCATGCTGGCGTAGGGCGCGACGTACTCGCCGCGGTCCTTGCGCGCCGCCGCCGAATGCGCGAGCGCGCGCGCCGCCTCGATGCGCGTCGCCATGTCCGCCAGCTTGAACTGCACCGCCTGGAAGTCGTGCAGCGGCCGGTCGAATTGCCGGCGCTCGGCGCAATACGCGATCGACAGCTCGAGCGCCCGCCGCGCGATGCCCACCGCCTGGATCGCGATCCCCAGCCGTCCCGCGTCGAGGCCCTCCATCGCGTACACGAACCCCATCCCCTCGTCGCCGAGCAGCTGCTCGGGCGCAAGATGCAGGTCCTCGAGAGCGACGGTCGCGGTGTTGGACGCGCGGAGGCCCATCTTATCCTCCGGCTTGCCGGCCCGGTAGCCCGGCGTATCCGTCGGCACGATGAACGTCGAGATGCCCTTGGCGCCGCGCCGGCTGCCGGGCGCGTCGGTGCGCACCATGATCATCATCAGGTCCGCCGTGCCGCCGTTCGTCGCCCACGCTTTGAGGCCGTTCAGTACCCATCCCCCTCCGGAGCCGTCGCGTACCGCCTGGGCCTGCATCGACGCGGGGTCGGAGCCCGCCTCGGGCTCCGACAAGGCGAAGCCCACGAGCAGCTCGCCGCGCGCCAGCGGCTTCAGCCAGCGCTGCTTCTGCACGGGCGTCCCGTGCTTGACCAGCATCGTGGTGGGAATCGCGTTCTGGATGCTCATCGAGACGGAGATCGCGGCGTCCGCGGCGGCGATCTCCTCGAGCGCGAGCAGGTAGGTGACCCCGTCCACGCCCATCCCGTCCCACTCCTCCGGCGTGCACATCCCCAGGAAGCCGAGCTTTCCCAGCTCCGCGATCACGTCGCGCGGAAACCGCTTGGTGCGATCCCACTCCGCCGCCAGCGGGGCGATCTTCGTCCGCGCGAAATCGCGCGCCAGCTCCACGATCTGGCGCTGCGTCTCGCTCAGGCCCGGCGACTCAACCGCGATACTCATGGAACCCCCGGCCGCTCTTGCGGCCCAGCCGGCCGGCGGCGACCAGCTTCCGGAGCAGCGGGCACGGGCGGTACTTGTCGTCGCCCAGATCGCGGTGCAGGACCTCGAGGATCGCGAGGCACACGTCGAGGCCGATCAGGTCGGCGAGTGCCAGCGGTCCCAGCGGATGGTTCATGCCCAGCTTCATCACCGTGTCCACCGCTTCCGGCGTCGCCACCCCCTCCATCACGCAGAACGCCGCTTCGTTGATCATCGGCAGCAGCACGCGGTTCGACACGAACCCGGGAGAGTCGTGCACCTCGACGGGCGTCTTGCCCAGGGCCTTCGCGATCGCCACCGTCCGCGCCGCGGTCGGGTCCGAGGTCTCGACCCCGCGGATCACCTCGACGAGCTGCATCACGGGCACCGGGTTCATGAAGTGCATGCCGATCACCTGGGCCGCACGCTTGGTCTGCGCGGCGATCGTCGTGATCGAGATGGACGAGGTGTTGGTGGCGAGGATCGCCCCCGGCGGCGCGGCGGCGTCGAGCGCGCGAAAGATTGCGAACTTGATCTCGGGGTTCTCCGACGCCGCCTCGACCACCAGCTCCGCCTGCCCCGCGCCGTCCAGCTTGGTGTCGATGCGGATGCGCCCCAGCGTCGCGTCCTTCTGGTCCGTCGCCAGGGTCCCTTTCTTGACCTGGCGCTCCAGGTTGGCGTCGATGGTCTTCATCGCGCGGTCGAGCTGCTCGGCGGAGACGTCGACGAGCATCGTCTCCCAGCCGTGCTGGGCGAACACGTGGGCGATGCCGTTGCCCATCGTCCCCGCCCCCACCACCGCGACGCGACTCATGCGACCAGCCACTCCCGGGGCCGGCGGACCCGTGCGCCCAGCACCGCCAGCGTCCCCGCGATCAGCACGAGGGTGGTCACCGCGCCGCCCTCCGGCCCGAACGCCCCACCGTCCACCCACGCGTGACGGCCGGGGACGAACTCCACCGCCGGCACCGAGAACGGATAGCCGCTCACCGGAGCGTCGAACACCAGCGCCAGCCCGGCGTTCCACCCCGCGTGCAGCCCCCACGCCAGCCCCATCCCGCCGGGCGAGAAGAACGCGAACGAGAGCCACACCCCGGCGAGCGCGACGTTGATGGTGCTGAACGCGGTGGCGTTGGGGTTCTTGAGGTGCGCGAGGCCAAAGCCCACGGCCAGCACGGTCATCGCCGCCCACGGGCCGATCGCGTCGGCGAGGCGGCGCAGTGGGAAGCCGCGGAACAGCAGCTCCTCGGACAGCGCGGCAAGCAGGAATCCCACGCCGAGCGGCACCGCGGCCGCGGGCCACCGGCTCCAGTCGTGCGTTAGATGGATCTTCGCCCGATCCACGACGACCGCGAGGCTCACGGCGAGCGCCGCCATCAGGGCCCCGAGCCCCAGCCCGCGCAGGACGCGCGGGGCGAGCCCGCCATCTAAGTGCCAGCCAAGCCGATCCCAGGAGAGTTTGCTCCAGCGCCGGCCCACGAGCCACGTCGCGGCGAACAGCGCCGCCACCTGCACGGCGCCGTCGCGGGCGAGCCACCACCCGGTGCCGCCCAGCCCCGCCGTGAGGACGTGCAACAGCCATCCCGCGCCGAGAGCCACGCCGGCGAACAGGGCGATCCATAGCACGGCCATCGCCAGCTGCTTCGCCCGCTCCACAAACGAAACGCGCGCCGTCATAGGCGCGCGCGGAAGGCACTCACTGTGGGTCGAAGGACCAGAACCGCGATGGCGAGCTTGCCCAGGTCGCCGGCGACGAACGGCAGCGTGCCGAGGCGCGCCGCCTGCGCCGCGCTCCCCGTCAGGATCACGAGCTGCGCGAGTCCGCCCAGATGGATCAGCGCGAGCCCCGCGAGCGCCGCGAGCGCGACCCGCAGCGCGCGCGTGCCGTCGCCGACGAGGCGCCCCACGGCGTACGCGGCCACCGGATAGGCGAGCAGGTAGCCTCCCGTCGGCCCGATGAGTCGCGCGGCCCCCGGCAACCCGACAGGGGTGAACACCGGCAGCCCCGCCGCGCCGAGCGCCAGATAGAGGATCAGGCTCGAGGCGCCGAGCGACGGCCCGAGCAAGCCCCCCACGATCAGCACCGCGAGTGGCTGCAGCGTGAACGGCACGGGAGTGCCGGGGATCACGCCGGTCACCTGCGCCGCCGCGGCGACGAGCGCCGTTCCCAGCGTCACGGCGGCGACGCGCCGCCACACGAGCTGCGAGCTTGAAACGACGGCCGTCTGACTCTGGACGTTCATCCCATCACCTCCACGCTCAAGGCGACCGCGTTCCCGCCGCCCAGGCACAGCGTGGCGAGGCCGGTCGCTTTTCCGTGCTGTTGCAGGGCGTATAGGAGCGTCGTGAGCACGCGCGCGCCCGAGGCGCCGATCGGGTGGCCCAACGCGATGGCGCCCCCGTGCACGTTGACGCGGCTCCAATCCCAGCCGAGTGCCTGGCCGTCGGCGAGGGCCTGGACGGCGAACGCCTCGTTCGCCTCGATTAGATCGTAGTCGCCGATCTTCGTGCCGGCCTTCTTCATCAGGTTCTGCACCGCGACGATCGGCGCGAAGAACAGATCCTTCGGCTCCCCGCCGCCGGTCGCGTACGCGGTGACGCGCGCGAGCGGCTTTATGCCGTGGGCCCTGGCGAACGCGAGCGACGTGACGACAAGCGCACTGGCGCCGTCGTTCAACCCCGGCGCGTTCCCGGGGGTGACCGTGCCGTCCTTCTCGAACGCCGGCTTCAAGGCCGCGAGCTTTTCGAGTGTCGTGTCGGGCCGCGGTCCTTCGTCCTTCTCGACCTTCTCCACCGCCACCGTCTCCGCCTTGAAGTGGCACGCCGTCATCGCGGCGACCGCCTTGCGGTGGCTCTCGAGCGCGAAGCGGTCCTGTTCGGCGCGCGAGACGCCGGCCTTCTTCGCCGTGTACTCGGCGAGGTTCCCCATGTGAGTATTCGAGAAGGAATCCCACAGCCCGTCGTAGATCATGCCGTCGAGGAGGGTCTGGTTGCCCGCCTTGACCCCCACGCGCATGCCGAAGGCGTAATACGGCGCGTTGGACATCGACTCCATGCCGCCCGCCACGATGCACTGCGCATCGCCGGCCTTGATCGCCTGCGCCGCGAGCATCACGGCCTTGAGCCCCGAGCCGCACACTTTGTTCACGGTGAGCGAGGGAATCGTCCCGGGGAGTCCCGCGTGGATCGCGGCCTGGCGCGCCGGCGCCTGGCCCACGCCGCCCTGGAGGACGTTGCCCATGATGACTTCGTCGACCGCCGCGGCGTCCACGCCAGCCCGCCGCACGGCTTCCTTTATTACCAGCGCGCCGAGCCGCGGCGCGGGCAAAGCGGCCAGCCCCCCCAGGAACTTCCCGACGGGGGTGCGGACCGCGCTGACGATGACTGGGGTTGTCTGATCAGTTCCCATCTCGTGCCTGGTTTCGCGTCACCCCGGGCTTGCGCCCGGGGTTGGACCAACCCCGGACGACAGTCCGGGGAACCCGAATGGTCAAATTAGCGGCTTCAACGCCCTGGTGCGAATCTCCTCCTCGAGTTTCCGCACGAACTCGTCCACCGGCTGCACCACCTGCTTCTTCCCTTCCCCACGCACCCGCACGGCGACCGTCCCCGCTTCCGCCTCGCGCTGCCCCACGACCGCCATGTACGGCACCTTGTGCGTCTCGGCATCGCGGATCTTGTAGTTCAGGGTCTCGCTGCGGTCGTCCAGGTGCGTGCGGATCCCCGCCCCCTGGAGCCGGCCGGCGAGCGCGCGCGCGGCGTCCACCTGCGTGTCGGCGATGGGGAGGACGCGCACCTGCTCCGGGGACAGCCACAGTGGAAACGCGCCGGCGAAATGCTCGATCAGGAAGCCGACGAACCGCTCCAGCGTGCCGAAAATGGCGCGGTGGATCATCACGGGGCGGTGCGGCTTGTTGTCCGCGCCGGTATACTCGAGCCGGAACCGCTCGGGCTGCTCGTAGTCGAGCTGGATCGTGGCACCCTGCCATTCCCGCCCGATGGCGTCGTTGAACTTGATGTCGATCTTCGGGCCGTAGAACGCGCCGCCACCCTGGTCGAGGCGGTAGGTGACGCCGCGCCGCTTCAGCGCCCCCTCGAGCGCCCGCTCCGCCACCTCCCACGTCGCGTCGTCGCCGAGCTTCCTCTCGGGCCGCGTGGCCAGGTCGAGCCGGTACTGCAAGCCGAACGTCTTCCCCATCACCAAATCGACGATGTCCAGCAAGCGGAAGATCTCCTCTTCGATCTGGTCCTCGCGCAGGAAGATGTGGGCGTCGTCCATCGAGAGCCCGCGCACGCGCAGCATGCCGTGGAGCGTGCCCGAACGCTCGTTGCGGTACACGTTGGCGATTTCGGCCAGGCGCAGGGGCAGGTCACGGTAGCTGCGCTGCTGCGACGCGTAGACGAGGATGTGCATCGGACAGTTCATCGGCTTCACCCGATAGCGCACGTCCTCGGCTTCCCCCTCCCCCGCGGCCATCGGCGGGAACTGATTGTCGGCATACAGCGGCAGATGGCCCGAGCGCAGGAACAGCTCCTCCCGCGTCACGTGCGGCGTGTACACCAGCTGATAGCCGCGCTCCAAGATCACGTCCTCGATGAAGCGGCGCAGCTGGAAGTTCAGCATCGCCCCCTTGGGGTGCCAGAAGATGAGCCCCGGCCCCACGGCTTCCTGGATCGAGAACAGATCGAGCTGCTTGCCGATGACGCGATGGTCGCGCTTCTTCGCCTCCTCGAGCCGGCGCAGGTACCCCTCGAGATCGTCCTTGCTGAACCACGCCGTGCCGTAGATGCGCTGCAGCATCTGGCGGCGCTCGTCGCCCCGCCAGTACGCGCCGGCGGCGTGCAGCAGCTTGAAGTGCTTGATCCGCCCCGTGCTCGGCACGTGAGGACCGCGGCACAGATCCACGAACGGCCCGTCGGTATAGACGGAGATCACCTCGTTCGCTCCGAGGTCGGCGATGCGCTCCAGCTTGAGCGGGTCGTCGGTGAAGCGCCGCTTCGCGTCGTCGCGGCTCACTTCTTCGCGGACGAACGGATGATCGGCGGCGACCACCTCCTGCATCTTCGCCTCGATCTGCTGCAGGTCCTCCGGCGTGAACGGCCGCGGCACCTCGAAGTCGTAGTAGAACCCGTCCTCGATCGGCGGCCCGAAGCCGATCGCGGCGTGCGGGAACAGCTGGCGCACCGCCGTGGCGAGCACGTGCGCCGCCGAGTGGCGCAGCACGTCGAGCGCCTGCGGGTGCTTGTCGGTGAGGATCTCGACCGTGGCGCCGTCGGGGAGCGGCCGCGCGAGATCGCGCACCTCGCCGTTCACGCGCGCGGCCAGGGCGGCCTTGGCGAGCCCCGGCCCGATCGCCTTGGCCAGGTCGGCGGCGGTGCTGCCCTTGGGCAGCGTCTTCTGGCTCCCGTCGGGGAGGGTGACGCGAATCTCGGCGGCGACCATCAGGTCAACGGGCCGGGCGCGCGGGGGCGGCGGCGGGGGCGGGCGCAGCGGCCGGCGTCGAGCCGAAAGGCGGGACGCGGGTCCCGCTGCGGAAGTAGGCGGCGATCGCGAGGACGAGCACCACGCCGACCGCGCCCCAGAGTACGAGCCGGGAGGTCGACATCTCGGTGGAATCGTCGGCCATGGGGGCGAAGTCTAACGGGGACGGACAGAGACGGACAGAGACGGCCGTTCACGCCGTCCGTCCCTGTCCGACCCCGTCCGTCTCTGTCTATAATAAGGAATGCCGCAGCCCACGTTTGAGCTCGCCCCGCAGTACCGTCCCCGGGAGGTCGAGGCCCCGCTGTACGCGCGCTGGGTCGAGAGCGGCCTGTTCGCGCCTCGGGCCGACGGGGAGCCGTATGTGATTGTCATGCCCCCGCCCAACATCACCGCGGTCCTCCACACGGGCCAGGGGCTCAACAACGTGATTCAGGACGTGCTGATCCGCTTCGAGCGCATGCGCGGCCGGGCCGCCCTGTGGCTCCCCGGCACCGACCACGCCGGCATCGCCACGCAGAATGTCGTCGAGCGTCTGGTCGCGAAAGAGGGCACGACGCGGTTCGACCTCGGCCGCGAGAAGTTCGTCGAGCGCGTCTGGGCGTTCGTGCGCGAGACGGGAACCACGATCCTGGAGCAGCTCAAGGTCATCGGCAGCTCGTGCGACTGGAGTCGCACCCGGTTCACGTTCGATGAAGCGTACTCGCGCGCGGTGCGCGAGGTGTTCGTGACGCTGTGGGAGCAGCAGCTCATCTATCGGGGCCACCGCGTGATCCACTGGTGCCCGCGCTGCCTGACGGCGCTCTCGGATGAGGAAGCCGAGTCCAAGGAGATCACCGGCAGCCTGTACTACATCCGCTATCCCGTGGAAGGGGGACCCGCGCCGTTCCTCACGGTCGCGACCACCCGGCCCGAGACGCTGCTCGGCGATACCGCGGTCGCGGTGAGTCCCAAGGACAAGCGCCACCGCGGCTTCGTCGGCAAGACGGCGCGGCTGCCGCTGACCAACCTCGCCATCCCCATTGTGGCGGACGACGCGGTCGATCCGAAGTTCGGCACCGGATTCGTCAAGGTGACGCCCGCCCACGACCCCAACGACTTCGAGATCGGGCTGCGGCATGGGCTCGCGATGCCTTTGGTGATGACCGAGGACGGTCGGATGGGCGAGCCCGTCGGACAGTCGGACGGTCGGACCGTCGGACCGAGAGTCCCACAGGAGTTGCAGGGAGTCGATCGGTTCGAGGCGCGCAAGAAGATCGTCGCGATGCTCAAGGCGCAGGGGCTGCTCGAGAAGGTCGAGCCGCACCAGCACGCGGTGCGCCACTGCTACCGTTGCGGCACGGTGGTTGAGCCGCGACTCAGCGACCAGTGGTTCGTGAAGATGAAACCCCTCGCCGAGCCGGTGCTCGCGGCGTACCGGGACGGGAGGTTCACGATCGTGCCGGAGCGATGGCACGCGACCTTCGAGCACTGGATGGAGAACATCCGGGACTGGAACATCTCCCGGCAGCTGTGGTGGGGGCACCGGATTCCGGTATTCGCCTGCACGAAGTGCCAGCACACCTGGGCGGACCGCGAGGACCCGAAGGTGTGCCCCAAGTGCGGCGGCCCCGCCCTGCAGGACCCGGACGTGCTCGACACCTGGTTCTCCTCGTGGCTGTGGCCCTTCGCCACGCTCGGCTGGCCGGAGCGCACCGCCGACCTGGCGCGGTTCTACCCGGGGCACACCCTCGTCACCGCCCCCGAGATTCTGTTCTTCTGGGTCGCGCGGATGCTGATATCCGGCTACCACTTCATGGATCGCCGGCTGCCCTTCACCACCGTGTACCTGCACGGCACGGTCCGCGACACCCAGCATCGCAAGATGTCCAAGTCGCTCGGCAACGGCATCGACCCGCTCGACGTCGTGCGCCTCTACGGCGCGGACGCGCTGCGCTGGACGTTGATCGCCGGCAGCTCGCTCGGCGCCGACGTGATCCTCGACCCCGCCGACCTCGAGACCGCGTTCGCCCCGGGCCGCAACTTCGCCAACAAGTTGTGGAACATCGGGCGCTTCATCCTGAGCCAGCTGCCCGAGCGCGTGCCACCGATCGAAGCGCTCGACGCCGCGGCGCTGCCCCTCGCGGACCGCTGGGTCCTGTCGCGTCTGCAGCGCACGATCGGGGAAGCCACCGCGCAGCTCGAGCAGTTCCGGCTCGACGAGGCGGCGAAGGTGTGCTACGAGTTCGCCTGGAAGGAGCTGGCCGACTGGTACGTCGAAGCCGTGAAGCCGCGCCTCGCGGCGCGCGGCGCGGATGCCGAAGCCGCCCAGGCCGTGCTGGCATATTGCTTCGACTCGGCGCTGCGGTTGTTGCACCCCGTGGTGCCGTTCATCACCGAGGAGCTGTGGCAGAAGCTGCCGGGCCGGGCGGCGGATGAGCTGCTCGCGGCGGCCACCTGGCCCCGCCCGCGCGCCGAGCTGGCGAACGCCACGGCCGACACGCAGTTCGCCCGGGTCCAGGAGGTGATTTCGGCGATCCGCAACCTCCGGGCGGAGTACCGCGTGGCGCCCAAGGCGCGGATTGCGGCGACCGTCACCACCCGCAACGACGCCGCGCGGCGCGTGCTCCTGGGCGAGCGCGAGACGATCCTGCGGCTCGCCCAGCTCGCCGAGCTGTCGCTCGACGGCAAGGCCGGCAGCGGTGACCCCGGGGGCCCCGGCGGACACGCGGTGCTGCGCGACGGCAGCGCGGTGTTCGTGCCGCTCGGCGGCGCCATCGACGTCCAGCAGGAATGCCGGCGCCTCTCCAGCGAGGCGACCCGGCTCGACCAGCAGCTGGCCGCGCTTGCGGCCAAGCTCACCAACGAGAACTTCGTCGCGCGCGCCCCGGCTGAGGTCGTCGCGCGCGAGCGCGACAAGGAGCAGGCGTGGCGCAACCAGCGCGGCGTGCTCGCCGAAAAACTCAAGGCGCTGGGCTGCTCCTGAGCCTCGCGGCCACGGCCGCGGGACTCGGATGCGCGAACCTTGGGCCCCCCCCAGGAGGCCCGCCGGATACGCTCCCGCCCAAAATCGTGGCAGTACGCCCCGACTCGGGCGCGGTCGTCCCCGCCTGGAAAGGCGACGCCGTCATCCAGTTCGACGAGGTGATCGACGAGATGGCCGGCGCGGGGGGCGGTGGCGGCGGTGGCGGCGGTGGCGGCGGTGGCGGGGGCGGCATCACCGGAATCGCCAAGCAGATCATCCTCTCGCCCGTCGCCGGCGAGGTAAAGGTCTCCTGGCACCGCTCCGCGATTCATCTGAAGCCTGCCGAAGGCTGGAAGCCGGGCCGCGTCTATCACCTCCAGCTGCTGCCGGGGATCATCGACCTGCGACGCAACGCCCTCAAGACCGGTCGCACGGTGATCTTCTCGACTGGGCCCGCCCTGCCGACCACGGCGCTCTCCGGCACCGTGTTGCAGTGGATCGAGCAGCGCCTGCTCATCGCGGGCGCAATCCGCGCCGTTCCCGCGGGCGACACGGCCCTCGCCTATGTCACCCTCAGCGACTCCACCGGGCATTTCCGCCTCGACGCCGTGCCGCCCGGCCGCTACGTGGTGTACGCCATCCAGGACCAGAACGGCAACCGGCGCCTCGATCGCCGCGAGCCCTACGACTCGGCGCTGGTGACGCTCGACACCGCAGCGACTTTCGTGCTGTGGACGTTCGGCCACGATTCGGCTGGCCCGCGCCTGCGCGCCGCCGACCCCGTGGACTCGATCACCTTCCGGCTCACGTTCAGCCAGCCGCTCGATCCCGCGACGATCCCCGCTCCCTCGCCCAGCGGGGCCCGACTCGCCGTGCTCGCGTTGCCGGACTCCACGCCCGTGCCGGTCGTCGCCGTGCTGACCCCGGCTGCCTACGACTCGCTCGCGGCGCGGGAGCGCACGGCCCTCGACTCCGCGCGCCGCGCGGCCGACACGACCCACGCCGCACGTCCCGACACGACGCCGCGCCCCGCGCCACCGCGGCCGCCCGCTCCCGCGCCGGGCGTCGCCGCGCCCGCTCCCGCCGACACCACGTGGCGCATCCTGCTGCGGCAACGGCCCGTGCCGACGGACAAGCTCGTGGTGCGCACCGCCCGGCCGCTGGCGCCGGCGAGCCGGTTCTTCGTGCGCGTGCGCGGCGTGCACAATCTGAACGGCGCCGTGGCGGATGGCGCCACCGTGCTCACCACGCCGAAGCCCGTGCCGCGCGACACGACCAAAGCGGCGCCCCCTCACCCACCCAAACCGTGACCGATCCGCGCCGCCGCCTCCCCTCGGTGGACACCCTGCTCGTCCGCCCGGAGATCGCCGCGCTGGTCGGCCCGCATCCCCGCAGCCTCGTGGTGCGCGCGGTGCGCGACGCGCTCGACCAGGCGCGCGGCGCGGGCGGCGCCGAGCCCGACGAAGGCTGGTCCGGCGCGGTGGCGGGACGCCTGGCGCGGGCCGCAGCCCCGTCGTTCGTCCCCGTCATCAACGCGACCGGCGTCGTCCTGCACACGAATCTGGGACGCGCGACGCTCGCCGGACCGGCGATCGAAGCGATGTGCCGGGCGGCGGAGGGCTATTCGACGCTGGAGTACGACATCGGGCGCGGCGCCCGCGGCTCGCGCCACCGCCACTGCCGCGATCTGCTGGTCGAGCTGACCGGCGCCGAAGACGCGATCGTCGTGAACAACGCCGCCGGCGGCGTGCTGCTCGCGCTCGCCGCGCTCGCCCGCGACGGCGAAGCGATCGTCTCGCGCGGCGAGCTGGTGGAAATCGGCGGGTCGTTCCGCATCCCCGACGTGATGGCCCGCTCGGGCGCGCGGCTGGTGGAGGTCGGCACGACCAACCGCACGCACCTGAAGGACTACGAGCAGGCCCTGACGCACCAGACGCGCGTGCTGCTCAAGGTCCACCGCTCGAACTTCCAGGTCTCCGGCTTCACCGCCGAGGTGGACGCGGCGGAGATCGCGCAGCTGGCGCGCGCCGGCGGCGCGGCGAGCGTCTACGACGTGGGCAGCGGATTACTGATCGATCTGGCGGCGTGGGGGCTCGCCGGCGAGCCCACGGTGCCCGCGGCCGTCGCCAGCGGCGTGGACCTCGTCGTCTGCAGCGGCGACAAGCTGCTCGGCGGGCCGCAGGCCGGCATCCTCGTGGGCCACGCGGCGGCGATCGCCGCGTGCCGCCAGGACCCGCTCGCCCGCGCAGTGCGCTCGGACAAGTTCACCCTCGCCGCGCTCGAAGCGACGCTGGCGCTGTATCGGGACCCGGAGCGGGCCCGCAGAGAGATCCCCGTACTGCGAATGCTCACAGAAGACGTAGACAGCGTAAGGCGTAGGGGAGAAGCGTTGCGAGAAGGCGTAGGGGGAGAGGCGTCCCTGATTGAAGGGGAGTCCGAAGTCGGGGGGGGATCGTTCCCGGGCACGACGCTCAAGACCTGGCTGGTGAGTTTGACGTCTGACCATCTGAAGGTGGACCTCCTGGCGGCCCGGTTACGAGCCGGGGACCCGCCGCTCATCCCCCGCATCCACGAAGCCCGCGTCGTCCTCGATCCGCGCACCATCTTCCCCGACCAGGTGAGCGCCGCTGCCCACGCCGCCCGCGCCGCGCTCGATGGCTGACGCCGGTCGGCGCGCGGCGTTCCTGGATCGCGACGGCACCATTCTCGAGGACCCGGGCTTTCTGCATCAGCCCGGGAAGGCGCGGCTGCTCCCCGGCGCCGGCGCGGCGGTGCGCCGGCTCAACGACGCCGGGGTCCTCGTGGTCACGGTCAGCAATCAGTCCGGGATCGCGCGCGGGCTGCACACCGCCGCGGACTACCACGCGGTGCAACGTCGCCTCGCGGAGCTGCTCGCCGCCCCGCCCTATCAGGCGCACCTCGACGGCGCGTACTTCTGCCCGCACCACCCCGAAGTGACCGGCCCGTGTGACTGTCGTAAGCCGGGTACGCGGCTGTTCGAGGAGGCCCGCGCCGCGCTGGGAATCGACTTCGCCCGTTCCTTCTTTATCGGGGACCGGCTGTCCGACGTGGGGCCCGCCCGGACCCTCGGCGGCACGGGGTTCCTGGTGTTGACGGGTGAGGGGGAGGGTCATCGGGATCAGGCTCGGGTGCTCGGTGTGACGGTGGTCGCAGACCTGGCGGCGGCGGTGCGAGAGATTCTGGGCCGCCCATGAGATCCCACATCGTCCCGGCCGTGGTCTGCGGCATATCGGCCCGGGCGACGGGACCGTTCCTCCTCGTGGTGAAAATCGCAACGCCGGCCGCGTCCGCGACCCTCCCCCCCTGCGGGCGCGAGTGATCTACCACCTCGTGATTGTGCCGTCCCGTCCATCTTTGCATCTTAGTCTCCGCGCGCCCTGCGATCCCGCACCCCGACAAGGAGTCGCTGTGTCCGCCTCTCGCCGCCTGCTCGTTCTCGCCCTCGCCGCCATCGCCGCCTTCGCCGCCCTGCCAGCAACGCTCGCCGCCCAGGTCCCCCTCATGGTGGGGCGCCCCGCCACCGGTCGCCTGCTGCCCTCGGATCCGACGTTCCCCGACAGCACGCACTACAAGCTGTACGCCTTCGTGGGGAACCGCGGCGACACGGTCACGGCGGAGCTCACCTCCGACGACTTCGACGCGAACCTGATCCTCACCGACGGGAACGGCAACCGTCTCGCCTCGGACGACGATTCCGACGGCAAGTGCAACGCGCGCGTGACCTACCGGCTCCCCGACGCCGCCAATTACCGCATCTACGCGAACTCCTCCTACCGCTCCGAGCTGGGCAGCTTCCGGCTGACGGTGGTGAAGGGCTCGCGGCCCGCGCCCGCCGACACCTCGTGCGTCGGCTTCGGCCGGGTCGCCGGGATGATCAAGGTGGGCCAGAACATCTCGGGGGCGCTGAACGACAGCGGGGCGAAGTTCACCGATTCGATCTACTTCGCGCGCTGGATCCTGCCGGTCCAGGCGAACCGGACGTTCACCATCGACATGATGTCGGATGACCTCGACCCGTTCCTGCGGCTCGAGCGCGGGCACCGCGACCTCATCGTCGAGAACGACGACGGCGGCGGCGGCTGCAACGCGCGCATCGTCTACACCACCACCGAGGACCGGCCGCTGCGCATCATCGCCATGACCGCGAGCAAGAACCAGCAGGGGACCTACACGCTGCGCGTGTCGGACGGCGTGTCGCCGACCTCGCCCAAGGGGAACTGCCGGTTCAGCAGCGGCGCGGTGGCCTCGCGGCCCATCGGCGGCGGCGGGACGCTTCTGCCGGTCTCCACCCCGGCGACCGGCAGCGATCACGCGATCGCGCCGGGCCAGACCGTCACCGGCCGGATCACGACCGCCGACGAGCTGTGGATCGACACGACGTACATCCAGACCTGGACGCTCACCGCGGTTGCCGGGAGCAAGTACACCGTGGACCTCTCGTCCGACGAATTCGACCCGTACCTCATGGTGGACGGTCCCGGCGTCAACGACGGCGACCTGCACAGCGGCCAGGGCTGCGCCGCGCGCATCGCCGCGATCTTCCCCGAAGCTGGGCCCTACCGCATCCGCGTGAACACGACGACGCACCCGTTGCGCCAGACCGGCCGCTTCACGCTGTCCGTCATCAAGGACAGCCTGCCGAAGATCGAAGGCGACTGCTCCCCGTCGCAGCGGCCTACTGGGGGCGGGGGCGGCGGGGGCGGTGGGGGCGGCGGGGGAGGAGCGGCCCGCACGATCGCGTCGGGGCAGACAATGACCGGCCAGCTCACCGCCAACGACGAGCTGTTCCCCGACACCACGTACCTGCAGCGCTGGACGTTCACGGCCGTCGCGGGCCGCGCCTACACCATCGACCTCGCCTCCGACGACTTCGAGCCGTACCTCATGGTCGAGGGCCCGGGGATTACCGAGTTCCAGGGCAACATGCACGGCGGATCCGGGTGCGCGGCGCGGATCTCGCGCGTCTTCCCGCAATCCGGATCGTACACGATCAAGGTGAACACCACCACAGCGGTGCGCCGCGCCACGGGCGCCTTCCGCCTTACCGTCACGGACGGCCAGCGCGACAAGATCGAGGACGCGTGCTCGCCGCCCAGCGGTGCGCAGGAGCCGCTGATCCGCGAGACCGGCCTGCCGACGATCACCATCGGCCAGACGGTCCAGGGCCGGCTCACCCGCCAGGACGTGTTCCGCGAGATCGACAGCACCTACGCCCAGAGCTGGACGCTGCGAGGCACCGCCAGCCAGACGGTGACGATCGACCTCGAATCGGACGACTTCGACTCGTATCTGTTCGTCATGGGGCCGGGCATCGCCCGCTCCAACCAGGACAACGATTCGGGGGGGAACTGCAACGCCCGGTTGACGATGACGTTCCCGCAGAGCGGCGACTACCAGGTCGTCGTCAACACCGATGGGAAGTACGCGACGGGCGCGTTCACGCTCAGCGTGACCAACGGCGCCAAGCCCAAGTCCCTCGCGCGCTGCCGCCGCGATCAGTGACCCCGGTCCGCGCCGCCGTGCTCGTTTCGGGCGGCGGCACGAACCTCCAGGCTCTGCTCGACCACGCCGCCCCGGTCGCGATCGCCCGCGTCGTCTCCAGCCGGCCGGACGCCGGCGCCCTGGACCGGGCCCGGCGCGCCGGCGTCCCCACCACCGTCCTGCGGGATCCCGCGGACCCCGCCGAGCTGTTGGGCGCCCTCGAAGGCGCGGACTTGGTCGTGCTCGCCGGGTACCTGAAGCTCGTGCCCGCCGCGGCGGTGGCGCGGTTTCGCTGGCGGATGATTAATATCCATCCCGCCTTGCTGCCGGCGTTCGGCGGCCCCGGCATGTACGGCCCCAGCGTGCACGAGGCCGTGCTGGCGAGCGGCGCCGCGCTGTCGGGCGCTACGGTCCACTACGTGGACGAGCAGTACGACCGCGGCCCGATCATCGCGCAGTGGCCGGTGCCGGTCCGCCCGGACGACACGGCGGCGTCGCTCGCCGAGCGGGTCCTCGCCGCCGAGCACCGGCTCTTGCCGCGGGTGGTGCGGGCGCTGGCGGTACGGGGAGAATGGACGAAGCCGGTGCGGCTGCACATCAAGCGTCTCGACGTGGAGATCGACGATGAACCGTAAAGCGTCGGACAGTCGGACGGTCGGACTGACGGACGGAATGCGTGCGGTGGGGATGTCGCTTGTACTGTCCCTCAGTCCGACTGTCCGACTGTCCGCCCAAAACACCGTCGACCCACTCACGATCCGCTTCTCGGCGATGACCGCCGTCTCCGGCTACGAGCAGGCGATGGCCGACTCGCTGGTGGCGTTGTTCCCCGGCCAAGCGGCCAAGGACCGCGTCGGCAACGTGGTGCTGACGCTGGGACGCGGCGCGCCGAAGCGGCTCGTCGCCTGCCCGCTCGACGAGCCCGGCTACGTAGTCGGCAACGTGACCGACGAGGGCTATCTCACGTTGCGCCGGGTGGGGCGCGTCACGCAGCCGCTGTTCGATCAGCAGAATCTCGAGGGCCATCGCGTCACGCTGTTCGGCCTCAAGGGGCCGGTACCCGGCGTGACCGCCGTGCGCTCCACGCACCTGACCCGCGGCCGGCCGATGCTAGCCGAAGCCGCGTTCACCGTCGACAACGCCTACGTGGACGTCGGCGCCACGGGGCCCGCCGAGGTGGAGGCGCTGGGGCTGCCCGTGCTCACTCCCGTCGCCGCGCTCAAGCAACCGCACGCCTACGGCGGCGGACTCCTCGCCGCGCCGGTCGCCGGACGGCGCGCCGCGTGCGCCGCGCTCGCAGCCGCCGTGCAAGCCAAGCCCCGCGTCACCGGCATGGTGGTGGTGGCGTTCACAGTCCAGAGTCTCCAGGCCTCGAACGCCGGGCTCGAGTCCGTGAAACGGCTCGCGGGCCCGTTCACCGATGTGAGCGTCGTGTCCGTGCCATCGCAGTTCGAGGGCACCCCCGTCGAGACGGTGGCGCTGGCCGACGCGCGCGCGGCGATGCAGCGGATCGTGGAGTGGATGGGAGGGCGCCAATGAAAGCGTCGGACGGTCGGACGGTCGGACGGTCGGTCTGTTATGCGCTGGCAGTGCTGTTGTCCATCAGTCAGACAGTCAGACTGCCCGCCCAGGATACGTCGCGCATCGCCGAGGCCGCCTCCGTCCTCGGACCGCTGATCGAGAGCTACGGCGTCTCGGGGATGGAAGCGCCCGTGCGGGAAACGGTGAAACGGCTGCTCCCCGCGTGGGCGAAGCCCGAGACCGATACCGCCGGCAACCTGTGGCTGCGCGTCGGCCAGGGCGAGCCGCTGATCGTGTTCGTCGCGCACCTGGACGAGATCGGCTTCACGGTCGACTCGATCCTCGACGACGGCTCGCTGCACCTGCGCACCCGCGGTGGATTTTTCTCCTCGCTGTTCGAGGCGCAGCCGGCGCTGGTGCACACGACGCATGGCGACGTGTCCGGCATCTTCCTCCCCCGCGAACCGTCGCGCGATTCCGGGCCCGCGCGCCGCACGCCGCCGCCGCTGCGCGTCAGCGTCGGCGCGACGACCCGCGCGGCCACCCAGGCGCTCGGGGTCGCCGTGGGCAGCACCATCACGATGCCGAAGCGCTTCGTGCGGCTCGCCGGCTCGCGCGCCACCGGCCGCGCCATGGACGACCGCGTGGGCTCGACCGCGCAGATCCTCGCCGTGCGCCACCTCGACCCGACCAAGCTCAAGCACCAGGTGATCTTCGTGTGGAGCACGCGCGAGGAGATCGGCCTGGAAGGCGCCGCCGCCGTTGCCGCGGCGCTCGGCACGGCGCCCAAGCGCGTGCACGCCATCGACACCTTCGTCTCGGCCGACTCGCCGCTCGAGCTCCAGAACTTCGCGGTGGCGCCGATCGGCCGGGGCCCCGTGGCCCGGGCGCTCGACAACTCGGCCGTGACGCCGCCGGCATACGTGGACTCGCTGCGGGCGGTGGCCCGCGCCCGCGGCATCGCGCTGCAGTTCGGCACCACCAACGGCGGCAACGACGGCTCCACGTTCACTCCGTACGGGGTCGTGGACGTCGCGCTCGGCTGGCCGCTGCGCTACTCGCACTCCCCGGCCGAGGTCGTGGACTTGAAGGACGTGGCGAGCCTCGGCGACCTGGTCCAGGCCATCGCGGAGATCTGGTGAGGGCGCTGCTCTCCGTCTCCGACAAACGTGGCATCGTCGAGTTCGCACGGGCGCTGGTCGCCCTGGGCTACGAGATCGTGTCCACCGGCGGCACCGCCGAGGCGCTGCGGCAGGGCGGCGTCGCCGTCGTCCCCATCGAGCGGGTGACCGGCTTCCCCGAAATGATGGAC
>QHVC01000009.1 GCA_003222205.1 Gemmatimonadota bacterium
AGTCGCACGCGGCCTTCGGGGGCGCTGGCGTAGACCCGCTCGTAAATGGACTCCGGATCGACACCGCGCTCGAGCAGCGCCCCGGCGATGCGCAGCGCCCGCGCGCTGGTGTTGGAGAAGCGGAAGCCGCCGGTGTCGGTGAGGATCCCGACGTACAGTGCCCGCGCCGCTTCGGGGCTGAGCGGCCAGTCGAGCGCCGAGGCAAGGTCGAACACCAGCTCCGCGGTCGCCGTGGCCTCCGGTGCCAGGAGCCGCGGTCCCGGCGGCAGCGAGCCTTTGCTGACGTGGTGATCGATGCACACGACCGGCACGCCGCGCGTGCGCACCGCGTGGGCGAGGTCGCCGAGGCGCCCCAGGTCCGAGATATCGACGACGACGATGACCTCGGCGCGCTCCAACTGCTTCACCGCGCCGCCGCTGGTGTCCGCGCCGTCGGGCAGGAGGAAGTGGAAGCGCTCGGGGACGGGCGTGGGGTTGGCGATGACCGGGTTCACCCCCCGCGCGCGCAGCAGGTGCCAGAGACCCACCTCGCTGCCCACGCCGTCGCCGTCGGCGTTGACGTGGGTGGTGAGGACGACGCGGCGGCCCGGCGTGAGCGTCGCCCCCACTTCGGCCGCGGCCTTGGCCCGCTCGGGAGGAATCGGAACTCCATTGACAGACATAAACGAAAGAAAGACGTAGAGGGGAAACCCGTCAAGCAAGAGCGTAAAGAAACGACGTAGAGGAGAATCGTACGCCTCTCCCCTACGCCGTCTCGCTACGTCGTTTCTCTTTACGTCGTCATGCTTCTCTATCCGCCCTCTGCGCCGTGAGGTGGAGCCACGCGCCGATGCTGAGCGACACGACCAGGCCGGCGATGCCCAGCGCCCACCCCAGCGGCTCGTCCGGCATCACGTCGTTGCGGTAGCGGAACATCCACAGCAGCGACGCCAGCGAACCGAACACCAGCCAGAGAAGCCCGGCTACCTTGAGCGCGCGCGACCACCCCGTCTCGCCCTTCGGCGCGCCCTCGCCCAAGTTCGAGGCGTACATGCCGTAGCCGAAGTAGATGACCATGCCAGCCGCGAACCAGAGAATCAGCCGCTCCCAGGTCCGCCACGGCAGCGACGCCATGAGGTAGAGGGCGGAGAGCGCGCCCGCCGGGGCGACGAACCAGATCCACGGCGTGCGGAACGCGCGCTTCAGCTTAGGCTCGCGCACCCGCAGCACGATGATCCCGATGGAGACAATCACGAACGCGAGCAGCGTCCCGATCGAGACGAGGCTGCTGGCCTCGCGCACGGTGAGCAGCGAAGCCACGAAGGCGACGGCGACGCCGGTGACAATCGACGTGATCCACGGCGTGCGGAAGCGGGGATGGATGCTATTGACGAACTGCGGCAACAGGCCGTCGCGCGACATCGTCCAGAACACCCGCGACTGCCCCAGGAGCATCACCAGGATCACGGACGACAGTCCCATGATCGCGCCGAACTTGATCACGTCTGCCATCCCCCGCCCCATCCCGGCCCGGTCGGCGGCGACGGCGATCGGGTCCGGAACGTTCAGCTCCTTGTAGGGCACCACGCCGGTGGCGATGCCGGAGACGATGATGTACAGCACCGTGCAGATGAGCAGCGACCCGATGATGCCGATCGGCATGTCTTTTTGCGGGTTTTTCGCCTCCTGTGCGGCCGTGCTCACGGCGTCGAATCCGATGTACGCGAAGAACACGATCGCCGCGCCGGTCATCACGCCGCTCCAGCCGTAGAGCCCGGGGCCTTCGCTCGGCGGCATGAACGGTTTCCAGTTCGCCGAGTGGACGGCGTGCGCCGCCCCGAAGATGAAGAGCAGCACCACCGCGAGCTTCACGAACACGATACCGTTGTTGACAGTCGCGGACTCCTTGATGCCGACGACGAGCAGCGTGGTGATGATCGCGATGATGATGACGGCGGGGAGGTTGAAGATGGCGGTCGTGGTGCTGCCGTCGGCGCACGTCACCAGCGTGCCGCGCGCCGCCGACAGGGCGCACGGAAAGTCGATGTGCAGGGCGGTCCGCAGGAACGACACCACGTAGCCGGACCAGCCGATCGCCACTGTCACGGCGCCGAGCGCGTACTCGAGCACCAGGTCCCACCCGATGATCCAGGCGATGAGCTCGCCGAGCGTCGCGTACCCGTAGGTGTAGGCGCTGCCCGCCATCGGCACGAGCGAGGCGAACTCGGCGTAGCACAGCGCCGCGAAGATCGAGGCCACGCCGGCGAGGACGAACGAGAGCACCACCGCCGGCCCGGCGTTCACGGCGGCCACCGTGCCGGTCAGCACGAAGATCCCCGTGCCGATGATCGCCCCGATGCCCAGGGTGGTGAGGTTGAGCGCGCTCAAGGCGCGCTTCAGGCTCTTGTCGGTGTCGGCTTCCTTCTGGAGGTCGGTAACGCTCTTCCGTCGGAACAGACCCATGCGAACCCCTTGGGAGAGGAGGGACGGACGGCGCGAGACGCCGGCCCCAGAGTAGGGGCCGCCGCCGGATGTGTCAAGCGATCAGACGCTGTAGTTGGGCGCTTCGCGGGTCACGACCACGTCGTGCGGGTGGGATTCGCGCAGCCCGGCGAGGGTGACCTGGATGAACTCGGTCTCGGTGCGCAGGGCGCGCACATCGCACACGCCGCAGTAGCCCATGCCGCTGCGCAGCCCTCCCACCATCTGGAAGATCACGTCGGAGGCTGGGCCCTTGTACGGCACGCGCCCCTCGATGCCCTCGGGCACGAGCTTGGCGGGGGAGATCTCGCCCTCCTGGAAGTAGCGGTCGGCCGATCCTTCCTCCATCGCCGACAGGCTGCCCATGCCGCGGATGACCTTGAAGCGGCGTCCCTCGAGCAGGAACGCTTCCCCCGGGCTCTCTTCGGTGCCGGCGAGCATCGAGCCCATCATCACGCTCGCCGCGCCGGCGGCCAGCGCCTTCACGATGTCGCCCGAGTACTTGATGCCGCCGTCGGCGATGACGGGGACGTCCCCCGCCCCAGCGACGGCGTCCTGGATGGCGGTGATCTGCGGCACGCCGACGCCGGTGACGACCCGCGTGGTGCAGATCGAGCCGGGCCCGACGCCGACCTTGACCGCATCCGCGCCGCGCTCGACCAGTGCGACCGCGCCGTCGCGCGTCGCGACGTTGCCTCCCACGAGCTGCGCGTCGGGGAACGCCTCGCGCAGCGCGGCCACGGTGTCGAGCACGCCCTGGGAATGGCCGTGCGCCGAGTCCACGACGATCACGTCGCACCCCGCGTCGAGCAGCGCCTTGGCGCGGGCCTTGGCGTCCTTGGTGCCGCCCACGGCGGCGGCGACGCGCAGCCGCCCGTGTTGATCCTTGTTGGCGTCCGGGTGCTGGCGGCGCTTGAAGATGTCCTTGATGGTGATGAGGCCCTTCAGGACGCCGCGCTGGTCGACGACGGGCAGTTTCTCGATGCGGTGCTGAGCGAGGATCTTTTCGGCTTCGTCCAAGTCGGTGCCGACCGGCGCGGTCACCAGCTTGTCCTTGGTCATCGCCTGGCGGATGGGACGGTCGAGCTGGCGCTCGAACTGCAGGTCGCGGTTGGTGATGATGCCGACGAGCTTGCCGTCCGCGTCCACGATGGGGACGCCGGAGATCTTGAAGCGCGCCATCAGCTGGTGCGCCTCGCGCAGCGGGCGGTCGGGACCCAGGGTGATGGGGTTCAGGATCATCCCCGACTCGCTGCGCTTGACGCGGTCCACCTCCGCCGCCTGGCGGTCGATCGGCATGTTCTTGTGGAGCACGCCGATGCCGCCCTCGCGCGCGATCGCGATCGCCATCTCCGCTTCGGTGACGGTGTCCATCGCGGCGGAGACGAGCGGGATGTTGAGCGGGATGCCGCGCGTGAAGCGGCTCTTCACGTCCACGTTGCGCGGATGCACCGTGGAGTGGCGCGGCACGAGCAGGACGTCGTCGAAGGTGAGGGCGGGCCGAGGGGGGGGGCTTCCCATAGCGGAAATTAGTCGGGGGGCGGCGGTTCCTCAACCGGCTTCGGCTCTTCCTTCTTCTTGGTCGCTTCCTCGACCGCCGCCTTGCCCGCCGCCGCCAGCCCCTCGAGGAACTTCCCCGCCTTCCCCACCGCGTCCATCGTCCCCTTGATGATCTTCACGGGCACGCGCCCCGCCCGCAGCGTGTCCTCCAGCGTCTCGGCGACCTTCTGGAACGCCGGCGCGCCCGCCGGCCGCTCGGCGTACTTCGACTCCAGGAACTCGATGTAGTCGAGCACCTGGTACGCCTTCTCCTCGGAGAGGGCCTCGAGCTTGCGCAGCAGGCGCTCGCGCAGGATGTCGTTCATGGCTGGGCCTCCACGCCGATGAGCTCGACGACGGGGTTGCCGATGTAGCGGCTGCGGCCGACGCGCACCCGCACGGTCACGCCGAGCGTCACCAGCGGCGGCAGCTTGGCGATGTCCGCCTTGCGCGCCTCGGGGATCACGATGTACACGAAGCCCCGCTCGGGGAGCGGCCCGCGGGCCAGCACGTACGGGGTCCCGTCGGGGATGTCGGGGCGCATGTCGTCCGCCGTCTCCAGCGCGATGTACTGCACCGTCCACTTCAGCACCTGGCCCGTGTAGCGCTGCGGGTCGGCACGCAGCTCGGCCGCGCTCACGCCCACCAGCACGCCGGCCGGGGCCGGCTGCAGGTCCGCGCTCTTGACCCAGCCCTCGAACTGCACGCGACTCCACTCGCCGGAGCGGCTGAGGATGCGCAGCGGCGTCTCGGGCGCCAGCGCGCCGAGGGCGGGGCCGTCGGGAGCGCGGTACACGGTGGCGCGATGGGTGGGGAGCGCGCGGGTCGGGTCTGTGGGGGTGGTGTCGGGGCCACCAGCGCGAGGCGGCGGCGAGCTGTCTTGAGCCAAGGGGCGTGGTCCAGGGGACTCCACGACTTCGCCGACCGGCTCGAGGTCGTCCTTGGTGACGAACCCGTCGCGGCGCACGTGCACCCAGCGGCCGGTGGTGTCGACGCGGCTCAGCAGGAACCCTTGCGCGAGCTTGGCGACGAGCGCGCCGGCGGGCGCACTGCGCAGGTTCTCCTCGGGCGCGCGGGTGACGGCGAGGTTGTAGCCGTCCCGGTCGGTCGGGCCGACCGACGCCGCGAAGATCCACCCCTCCACGGTCACCGCGATCGCGCCATCCTGGGCCACACCGGAGAGGATCGCCCCCCGGGCCAGCCGCGCCAGCCGCTTGCCGCTTACGGTTTGGTAGAACCACGCGCCGTCGTTGGTGACCCGCCAGCGCTGCTGGGCGGCGGCGGGAGCCGCGAGCGACACCACAACTGGTAGCAGGCGGAGGGCGCGGCTACATTGCATGCCCTTCAATATGACCACCCGACGTGGGGCGCGCACCCCGGTCGTCCTGATCGTCCTCGACGGCTGGGGGTTCCGTCCCGGCCGGGACGGCAACGCCATCGAGCTCGGCGCGACGCCTATCTGGCATCGCCTCTGGGAGCGGGCGCCGCGCACGCTGCTCGAGGCGTCGGGGCTGGCGGTGGGACTCCCCGAAGGGCAGATGGGCAACAGCGAGGTCGGTCACCTGAACCTCGGTGCGGGCCGCGTCGTGCCGCAGGACATCGTGCGTATCTCCCAGAGCATCGCCTCGGGAGAGTTCTACGCCCTGGATGAGCTGGTGAAGTTGTGCGAAGACACACGACGGCACGACGGCACGTTGCATCTGCTGGCCCTGATCGGGACCGGCGGCGTGCACGCGCTCGACCAGCACCTGCTCGCCGCCGTCGAGCTGGGGCGTCGCGCCGGCGTTTCCGTCGCGATCCACGCCTTCCTCGACGGGCGGGACACGCCGCCGAAATCGGCGCTCGCCTTTGTGCAGGATCTGCTCGAGGCGGTGGGGCGGTCAGGCGAGCCTGCCCCGAGCGCAGCGAGGGGGCAGGCGGTCGTTTCGACGGTGATCGGGCGCTACTACGCGATGGACCGGGACAAACGCTGGGAACGCACCAAGCTGGCGTACGACGCAATCGTTCACGGCGTGGGCGCGCCAGCGCAGGACGCCGTCACGGCGATCCAGCAGGCGTACGACGCCGGGGAGACCGACGAGTTCGTGAAGCCGCGCGTCGTGACCGGCACACCGCGCATCAAGACCGGCGACGGCGTTTTCTGCGTCAACTTCCGGGCCGACCGCATGCGCCAGCTGGTGCGGGCGCTGGCCGTGGAGGGTTTCGACGCGTTCGACGTGACGGACCGGCCGCGGGTGTCGCTGGTGACGATGACGCAGTACGACGAGACCTTTCCGTTCCCGGTGGCGTTCGGCCCCATGGTGCTCGCCAAGATCGTCGCGGAGGTGCTCGCCGACCGCGGCAAGACGATGTTCCGTACCGCCGAGACCGAGAAGTACGCCCACGTGACCTACTTCTTCAACGGCGGGCTCGAGGCCCCCTACAAGGGGGAGGAGCGGCTGCTCGTCCCCTCGCAGCGCAACGTCGCCACCTACGACCAGTGCCCCGAGATGAGCGCCCCCGGTGTCACCGACGTGCTGTGCGCGGCGATCGAGAAGGGCGCCCACGACTTCATCCTGTGCAACTACGCGAACGGGGACATGGTGGGCCACTCGGGGGTACTAGCGGCGGCGGTCAAGGCGGTCGAAACCGTAGACACATGCCTGGGGCGGGTGCTGGCGACGGCGGACAAGGCGGGCGCAACCCTCCTCATCACCGCCGACCACGGCAACTGCGAGCTGATGATCGATCCCATGACCGGCGGCCCGCACACGGCGCACACCACCAACCCGGTGCCGCTGGTACTGGTGGGCGGTGACGACGCGCGCGGCCCCCTGCGCGACGGCGGCTCGCTGCGCGACGTCGGTCCCACGATCTTGAACCTTTTGGGGGTGGAGATACCAAGAGAGATGACCGGTACAGATCTGAGGCAGGTATGACAGTCGGACAGTCGGACGGTCGGACCGTTAGGCACTGGCGGCAGGCGGCGATACTTGGGGGCGTGGCGGTGGTACTGTCCGTCAGTCCGACCGTCCGACTGTCCGGCCAGGTGGGCCACGACCCCGGGCACTCCCCCTATCACGACATCCGGCGCGGCAGCGGCCCGCGGCTCGTGCTCGGCTACCTGAGCGGCGACCGCGGCACCGTCCCGGTGAGCATCACCGACGGCGTCACCTTCGGCGTGCGCTACGAGGCGTGGATGGGCAAATCCATGTCGTTCACGGCCGGGCTCGCCTACGGCCAGACGAGCCGCCTCATCGTAGACCCGTTCAAGGACGACTCGGTCCGCAAGTCCGGCCCGATCGACGACGACGTGATCCTCGCCGACCTCGGGCTGCAGCTGTCGCTGACCGGGGCGAAAACGTTCCACGGCTTCGCGCCGTTCGTCACGACGTCGCTCGGGCTCGCGTTCGGGAGTCGCCTCCCCGGGGACACGAGCGGCTACCAGTTCGGGACCAAGTTCACCTTCACCCCGGGCGCGGGGCTGCGCTGGTATCCCGGGCGGCGCGTCAGCGTGCAGGCGGACGCGCGGCTCGTCTTCTGGAAGCTGAGATACCCGATCAACTACAAGACGCCCCTGTCGAACGACGGGACTCGCGTGCTGCCGCTGCTGGCGCCGGAAACCGACTGGACCATCCATCCGTGGGTGAGCCTCGGCGTGGGATGGACTTTCTAGCCGAAGGGCTGCGCCGCGCCGTCCATCTGATCAGCTCGGCCGACCCCGAGGTCTACGGCATCGCGCTGCTGACGGTGAAGGTCGCCGTCGTCGCCACCGTGATCGCGTGCGCGCTCGGGATGCCGCTGGGATTCGTGCTCGCGAGTCGCCGCTTCTGGGGCCGCCGCGCCGCCCTCACGGTCGTCAATACCGCCCTCGCCTTCCCCACCGTCGTCGTCGGTCTGCTGCTCTACGCGCTGCTGTCGCGCCGCGGTCCGCTGGGCGGTCTGGGCTGGTTGTACACTTGGCAGGCGATCGTCATCGGCGACGTGATCCTCGCCTTCCCGATCGCCGCGGCGCTCTCGGCGGCGGCCGTGCAGGGCGTGGACCCCCGCATCCGTCGCACCGCCGAGACGCTCGGCGCCGGGACATGGCGCACCGCGTGGGCGGTGGCGCGCGAGGCCCGGTTCGCGCTCGCCGCCGTCATTACCGCCGCCTTCGGCCAGGTGGTCGCCGAAGTGGGCGCGGCGATGATCGTGGGCGGCAACATCCGCGGCGCGACGCGCACGCTCACCACCGCGGTCGCCCTCTACACCGCGCAGGGGGACTTCGGCCTCGCCCTCGCCCTCGGCCTCATCCTGCTGGTGATGGCGTTGGTCGTGAACGTCGCCCTGCAGGTGCTCCAGGGACGCGGGAATGCTTGAGCTCGCCGGTGTGCGCCACGCCTACGAGGGCCGGGTGGTGCTGGACCTCGAGCGTTTCGCGGTGCCGCCCGGCGCGCTCATCGCCATCGTCGGGCACAACGGCTCCGGCAAGAGCACGCTGCTGCGCCTGCTCGCGCTCGTCGAGCGGCCCAGCACGGGCGAGATCCGTTGGGGAGACGCGGTGGTCTCCAGCCCCCGCGTGCGCCCCCGGGCCGCGGCGCGCCGGCGCATCACCCTGGTCGAGCAGCGGCCGGTGCTGTTTCGAGGGACCGTCAGGGCGAATCTCGGATTCGGGCTAAAGATCAGGGGGCGTAGAGGCGCAGAGGCTGAGAAAACAGTCGCTGCCGTCGCGGAGCGGCTCGGCATCACCGGCCTGCTCGACCGCCGCCGCCACGAGCTGTCGGACGGCGAGGTGCAGCGCGTCGCCGTGGCGCGCGCGCTCGCGGTGGCGCCCGACGTGCTGCTGCTCGACGAGCCGGTCAGCTCCGCCGACCGCGCCGCGGCGCAGGCCCTGTACGGCGCGCTCGCCGACGAGCGCCGCGCGCGCGGCCTCGCCATCTGCCTCGCCTCGCACCAGCTCGAGGACGCCTATCGCTGGGCGGACGACATCCGCGCCCTCGCCGAGGGCCGGCTCTCCCCCGTCACGCCGGAGAATCTGTTCCGCGTGGAGCTCCCGCCGGGCCAGGAGGAAGAGACCAAGCACGTCCGGGTCGGGCCGATCGCCATCGCCGTCACGACCGGGCGTGAAGGCCCCGCGATCCTCGCCGTCCCGCCGACCGACATCTTCGTGAGCAAGGAGCCGCTCGTCTCCTCGGCGCGCAACGTCTTCACCGGTCAGGTGACCCGCCTGGGCCGGCCGCGGCCCGGGGTCGTGCACGTCGCCGCCGACGTCGGGGTGGAATTGATCGCCGTGATCACCGAAGAAGCCGCCCGGGACTTGGCGTTAGCCCCGGGCAGTCCCGTGACGTTTGCCTTCAAGGCCAGCGCGGTGCGAGTGTTCTGACATGGCGAGCGTGCGGCTGACCCGGGTGGTGGAGTTCGAGGCGGCGCACCGTATCCGCCGGCCCGACAAGTCTGAGGCCGAGAACCGGGCGGCATTTGGAAAGGCGGCAACCGACCACGCCCACCGCTACCAGGTGCGCGTGACGGTGCGGGGGCCGCTCGTGGCCGAAGCCGGCGGGGTCGTGAATCTCGCCGCCCTCGACCGGGTACTGAAGGAAGAGATCACCGACCGGCTGAGCGGCGGCCACATCAACGACGCCATTCCCGAGTTCGCCGACGGCCACCGCCTCGCGACGGGCGAAGCCCTGGCGGTCTACTTCTGGGAGCGGATCGCCCCGCGGCTGCCGGCGGGCGTGCGGTTGCACGCGGTGCGCGTACAGGAGAGTCCCCATCTCTACTCGGAATACCATGGCGACGCCTGAGCTTCCAGGATCCCCGGGCTCGCGCCCGGGGTCAGTCCAAGCTCGAACTGACCCCGGGCGAAAGCCCGGGGAGGCCGGAAACGCCCCGGTCGACAGAACCCCTGGCTCCCGCCGCGGGCGGATGCAGGCCGACTCGGCCATGGTCGAGGAGCTCCCTGTCTGGCTCGAGGTGAACGGCGAGCCGATGGTCACCTGGATGTGTACGCCGGATCAGCTCGAGGAGCTGGCAGTCGGGTGGCTGCACGGGGAGGGCTTCATCGAATCGCGCGACGACCTGGTGAAGCTGCGCCCCTGCGCGACCGACTTGGGGTTCTGGGCCGAGGTGGCGCCCGAGCGGCTGGCGCGCGTCAAGGGCGAGAACCGCAAGCGAGTGCTAGCCTCGGGGTGCGGCGCCGTCTCCACGTTCCTCGCCGATCCGCACGCGGTCGCGCGCGCCCCCGCGCGCGGCGAGCCGCCCCCCGCCGAAATGCTCCGGGCGCTCTTCAAGGATCTGTTCGCGCGCGGTGAGCGCTACAACGAGACCGGCGGCATCCACGCCGCGGCGCTCGCCGACGGCGAGCGGCTGCGGTTTCACGCCGAGGACATCGGACGGCACAACGCCGTGGACAAGGTGATCGGCGCGGCGGTGCTGGCGCGGGAGGCCGTCGCGGGCCGCGGGCTGCTCGTCACCGGCCGCATCTCGGCGGAGCTGGCGTACAAGGGGGCGCGCGCCGGGCTCGCGTGGATCGCGACGCCGAGCGTGCCGTCCACGCTGGCGCTGACCATCGCCCGACGGGCGGGGATGATCCTCGTGGGGCGAGCGGTGAGCGGCGCGCCGCACTTGCACCGTCCGGAGGCGTGACCCCCGACGCGCTGCGCGCGCTGTTGCGCGAGGCGCGCACCGTGGCGGTCGTGGGGCTGTCGCCGAAGCCCGAGCGGCCCAGTTTCGGGGTCGCGCGCTACCTGCAGCGGGTCGGCTACCGGATCGTGCCGGTGAACCCCGGCCACCCGGAGATTCTCGGCGAGCGGAGTTTCCGGACGCTGGCCGACGCCGCGCGGGAGCGCGCGATCGACATCGTGGATGTGTTCCGGCGCAGCGAGTTCGCGGGGGCGGTGGTGGACGAGGCGATCGCGATCCGTCCCACCCTGATCTGGCTGCAGCTCGGCGTCGTGGACGCGGCGGCGCAGGCGCGGGCCGAGGGCGCCGGCATTCCCATCGTGATGGACCGCTGTCTCGCGATCGACCACCGCCAACTCTTGGGGGATTGATGCGCCAAATTCTGTTCGCCTGTTGTGCCGTGCTACTCTGTCCCGTGACCTCCGCCATCGCCCAGACCGGCCCCGAACCGACGATAGTCCTGACGCTGTTCGGCGGCGTCACGAGCGGGCACAGCCTGTGGCACCTCGACCGCCAGCCGCTGTGCGTGCTGCAGCGGTCGGGGAGCGCCTACAATTGCACGCCACAATACGACACGCTGGAGCTGGGCCGCGACATCGGCACGAGTCTCGTCGTCGGTGCCTCGGGGTCCTATTTCCCGAGTCCGCACCTCGGTGCTCAGGCCACGATCTTCTATCTCGGCTTTCCGTTCGACGACCTGTGTCGGGGCGTCTACCTCAACAGCGACCCCACGCAGATGAACCAGCAGGTGTGCGGCAACATCGCCGCCGCGTCGTTGTCGGCGAGCGCGATCGGGTTCTACGGCGGCGTGGTGGTGCGCGTCTCCCCGCGGCACGGCATCAGCCCGTACCTGCGCGGCGGGCTGGGGATCGTGACCTACAGCGGCGGCACGATCGAGATGTCCGGCGTGTTCGACGACGGGAGCGGCGTCCTGAAGTCTCGCGCCGTGTACGTGGACGACCATCCCAAGACGACGTCCTTCAGTATCCAACCCGCCGCCGGCTTCACCGCCAGGCTCAGCCCGGGCTATCAGTTCCGCTTCGAGCTCAGTGACGCCGTCATCCCGCTGCAGCGCGTCGTGGGTCCGGCGGGCGACCTCGGCGTCCCCGTCGCCGGCTCTCGGACCTACCATCACCTCATCTTCTCGATGGGCCTGGACGTGGTGCTGGAAAGGAAGCGGGGCCGCCGCTACTAACGTGCGCGGCGCGATCCTGGCCGGCGGCGGCGCCACGCGCTACGGGGGCCGCCCCAAAGGCCTGCTCGACGTCGGCGGCCGCCGCATCCTCGACCGCGTGGTGGACGCCGTGACCGCCGCCGTCGGCGCCCCGCCGCTCCTCGTCGCCAACGCGCCCGACGCCGCGGCGTGGCGCTCCGACCTCGCTACCGTCCCCGACGCTGAGCCCGGCCTGGGGAGCGTGGGCGGCATCTACACCGCGGTCGCGGCGGGCGACGATCCCGTGCTGTGCGTCGCCTGGGACATGCCGTTCCTCACCGCCGACCTGCTGCGCACCCTGGTGGACGGCGCCGCGGGGTACGACGTCTTCCTTCCCGAGAGCGACAGCCGGCGCGGGCTCGAGCCGCTGTGCGCCGTGTACGGGCCCGCCTGCCGCGCGGCCATAGAGCGCCAGCTCGCGCGCGGCGACCGGCGGGCGATCGGCTTCCACCCCGAGGTGAAGGTCGGTACACTACCGCTCGAGCGGGTGCGCGCCTTCGGCGACCCCGCCGAGCTGTTCCTCAACGTGAACCGGCCCGAGGATCTGCAGCGGGCGGAGGCGGTGTGGCGGCGACGCGGATGATCTCGATCGTCGGGAAGAAGGACGCCGGGAAGACCACCCTGGTCGTCGCGCTCGCCGCCGAGCTGGTGCGGCGCAAGTTCCGGGTGATGACCCTCAAGCACGGCACCCACGCCGCCGACTGGGACCAGCGCGGCAAGGACACCTGGCGCCACCGCCACGAAGGCAAGGCCGAGCGCGTTGTGCTCGAGGCGCCGGGGGAGCGGGTGGTGTGGGAGCGGCGCGAGTTGGAGAGCGATCCCGTCAGCCTCGCGCGCCGCTACCTCGATGGGGCGGACGTGGTGCTGGTCGAGGGCTTCACCGACCACGCCTTGCCGAAGATTGAGACCTACCGCCTCGCCTGCGGCCCGGACCCGATCTGGAACGCGGACCGCCCCGACGCCGAGCAGTGGGTGGCGATGGTGACCGATAACGCGAAGTTCCGGGGGTCGTTCCCGGTATTCCGCTTCAGCGACACCGCCTGGCTCGTGACGCTGGCGAACATCGCCTGGGACCGCGCCCTGATCCTGCCGCCCTGACCGATGCTTTCTCCCGCCGAGGCGGCACGGCTCATCCTCGAGCACCTGCGGCCGCTGCCGGCCGAGCGCCGTCCCCTGCGCGACGCCCTCGACCTGGTCCTCGCCGAAGACGTCGCCAGCCCGATGGACCTGCCGCCCTGGGACAACTCCGCGATGGACGGCTACGCGGTGCGCGGCACGGACGTCGCCGGCCGCACCCGCGCCGAGTTGCACGTCGTCGAGACCGTGCCGGCGGGTCGCTTCCCCACCAAACCGCTGGGGCCCGGCGAAGCGACCCGGATCTTCACGGGGGCACCGCTCCCGGCCGGCGCTGATACCGTCGTGCGTCAGGAGGACACCGAGGCAAATGGAAGTCGAGTGTCCATTGTCACCCCGACGCAGGAGGGGCGCAACGTGCGGCACAAGGGCGAAGACATCCACAAGGGCGACCGGGTGCTCGCTGCCGGCGCCGCCCTGGGGCCCGCGCAGCTGGGCGTGCTCGCCTCGATCGCGCACGGCGAGCCCCTCGTGCACCGGCCGCCCCGGGTCGCCGTCCTGGCGTCGGGCGACGAAATCGTGGACCTCGACCATCGCGAGGAGATCCTCGCCGGGCGCAAGGTCGCGACCTCGAATTCCTACACCTTGCTGGCGAACATCCGGCGCACCGGGGCGGTCCCTGTGGAGCTGGGCATCGCCGGCGACAGCGCCGCCAGCCTGCGCGAGCATCTCGCGCGCGCGTCGGCCGCCGACCTCCTCGTCACGACCGCCGGCGTGAGCGTCGGCGAGCACGATCTGGTGCGCGAGGTGCTCACCGCGCTCGGCTGCGACATCAAGCTGTGGCGCATCCGCATGCGCCCCGGCGCGCCGCTCGGCTTCGGGCTGTTCGCGGACGGCCGCCCGTGGATCGGCCTGCCCGGCAACCCGGTGAGCACGATGGTCACCTTCGAGCTGTTTGTGCGGCCGGCGCTGCGGCGGCTGCTCGGTCACCCGCTCCCGTTCCGCCGTACGGTGCCCGTCGTCGCCCTGGAGCCGATCACCCTCGGTCCCAAGCTCCGGCATTTCCTGCGCGCCGTCGTCGCGCCGCGGGACGACGCTGGCGCCCTCGGCGCCCGGTTGACAGGGCCGCAGGGGTCCGGCATCCTCACCTCCATGGCGCGCGCCAACGCCCTGCTCATCGTCCCCGAGGACCGGCCGACGGTGGCTCCCGGCGAACCGCTGCACGCGATCCTGCTCGACGATCCCCACCACGTCGCGGAGCCCCCGTTTTGAGCCCCACGGTGCGTCGGCGGATCCTCATCCTCGGCGCCATCGCCGCGCTCACCGCCGCAGTGTTTCTCGCCAATCGCATGACGCCGCCACAGGTGCGGCTGGGGCAGCTCTACCTAGTGCCGGTCCTCCTGGCCGCCTGGTACGAGGGCTTGTGGTGGGGGGTGGCATTCCTCGTCGCGGCGCTTCTGCTGCGGATTCCCGTCGAATTCGTGCAGCAGCCGGACGCGACGATTGTCACCGTGCTGATCAACCAGGCCTCGTTCGCGGCGGTCGCCGGGATCACCATCGCCGGGTTCCTCACCATCCGCCGCACCCAGACTCAGCTCGAAGATCTGGTGATCCACGATCCGCTTACGCGTGTGCTCAACGCCCGGGCGTTCTCCGAGCGTCTCGCCCAGGAGCTGCGCCGCAACCGGCGCTACGGCCGGCCCTTGAGCCTGTTGTACTTAGACCTCGACGATTTCAAGATCGTCAACGATTCCCACGGGCATCAGACGGGCAACGCGGTGCTGCGCCTCGTGGCGGAGGCGATCCGCGGCGCCATGCGCCAGGCGGACATCGTGGGTCGCATGGGCGGCGATGAATTCGCCGTGCTGATGCCGGAAACGGCCTCCGACGTCGCCGAAGCGGCGGCGGGACGGCTGGCCAAGAGCCTGCGCGAGGCGTTCCACGGCAACCCGTCGGTGACGGCGAGCATTGGCATCGTCTCGTGCACGGACGCCGCGGTGGGGCCGGACGACGTGCTGCACAAGGCCGACCGCGCCATGTACGAGGCGAAAAGCAAGGGAAAGGACCAGGCGGTGAAGGTGGCGATGTGAGGTACCAGGAGCTGCTGCTCGTCTTCACGTCCGTCCTGTTCATCGTCGATCCCTTCGCGGTCATCCCCAGTTTTCTCGCCATGACCGAGCGGGACAGCGCCGCGATGCGGCGCGTGCTCGCGCGCCGCGGGGCGTGGACGTGCGCGATCACCCTCACGCTGTTCGCGCTGGGCGGCAGCCTTATCTTCAAGCTGTTCGGCATCACCATCGGCGCGTTCAAGATCGCCGGCGGCGTGCTCATCGGCCTCAACGCCCTCGACATGGTGCAGGCGCGGCGCAGCAGCCAGCGCGAGACGCCAGCCGAGAAGGCCGAGGGGACGGCGAAGGAGGACATTGGCATCCTGCCGCTCGGCGTCCCGATGCTGGCGGGGCCCGGTGCCATCTCCACGGTGATGGTGCTCGCCCTCGGATCGAAGCGCTGGGAGACGACGGCGGCCCTCTACGGCTCCATCGCCCTCACGGCGTTCATCTCGTTCCTCACGCTCTCGGCGGCGTCGATGCTCGAGCGCCGGCTGGGGCAGACGGGGATGCGCATCCTCACCCGCCTGATGGGCCTCGTGTTGTGCGCAATCGCCGTGCAATTCATCATCGACGGCCTGAAGATGTCGGGCGTGGTGGCACACGGAACCTGAGGTGCCGGGGCGGGTCTCAAGGAGCCGCATGCCTCGCCGCCTCGCCATTCTATGCCTCTCGGCCACTATGCCCCTCGGCCTCTGCGCGGCTCAACGTCCCTCGCTCCGCTTCTCCGGCCAAGCCATCGCGCTGCTCACCACCACCAACGCCGTTCCCGGCGGCGCCACGCTGACTGAGGGCCGGCTCGTCCAGCCGGTGCTGATGCTCGAAGGCGCTGCGCTCGGCGACCACCTGCAACTGCACGCGATGGGGGACTTCGAGGGCTGGACCATTCAACACGGCCAGCTCGCCACCGGCGCCTACGGCGAGGGCTACTACGACCGCCGTCATCCGCACACCTACGTGCACGAGCTGATGTTCACCGGGGGGGACCTGCTGGGCCGTTGGGACGGCGACGTCGTCGTGTCGCTCAGCGCCGGCAAGGGCTTCGCGCCCTTCGGCACCGACGACCCGATGAGCCGTCCTCCCATGCTTTATCCCGCGAACCATCACCTGGCGCAGATTCTCGAGCGCGCCGTGGCGGTCACGGCCATCACCGCCGGCAAGGTCACGCTCGAGGGCGGGACGTTCAACGGCGACGAGCCGGAGTACCCTTCCCAGTGGCCCAAGTGGAACCGGTTCGGCGACTCGTGGGCGCTGCGCGCATCCGGGCGGCCCGTGTCCGGGCTGGAGGCCCAGGTCTCCCGCGCCCACGTCCACTCCCCTGAGCACCGCCAGGGCGCCGGCACGGACCAGGAGAAGTGGAGCGCGTCGGCCCGCTGGGAACGTGCCGTCGCGGGCCGCCCGGCGTACGCGCTCGCCGAGTGGGCCCGGACCGCCGAGGCCGGCGGCGCGTACCTGCTGCATTCGGCACTTGTGGAGGGCGCATATGGGTTGGGGCGCTACCGTCCGTACTTCCGTCTGGAGCGTACCGACCGCACCGAAGACCAGCGCGTGTTCGGCGAACCGTTCCGGTCGGTGCGGCCGCATCTGGATTCCAGCATTCTGGGGATCACCCGCTGGACGATCTCCACGCTCGGGGCACAGGTCCGCGCGTGGCGCCGCGGCGCGGTCGCCTTCAGCCCCACGGCGGAGGTCGCGTTCGCGAACGTCGCCAAGGTCGGGGGTGGCGTGTTCGATCCGCAGGTGTTCTACGGGCGTACCTCGTTCGCCACACTCACGGTGGGGATCCGGGCGGACTGGGGGATGGGCGGGCACCGAATGGGGTACTACCGGGGGACGCCGATGGCTGAACCCATGACCATGCCGATGGATCACCAACACCCGGAGCCGTGATGTCCCGTCGCGTTCTGCCGTTCCTGCTTGGGGGCCTGCTCGCCGGGTGCGATCATACCACGCCGCTCGTTCCCACCAACGTCGCGGCCACGAGCGGCGATGCCCAGACCGATACGGTCGCTCGCGTCCTGCCCGCGCCCCTCGTCGTGACGGTGATGGTGGAAGGCGGCAACCCTGTCGTCGGCGCGCCGGTGGTATGGGCCGTGCAGAGCGGCGGCGGCAGCGTCACCGCAGCCACCGTCACGGACGCGGCCGGCCAGGCGAGCGCCACGTGGACGCTCGGCCCGATCGCCGGAGCGCAGTCGGTCCACGTGACCGCCAGCGGTCGGAGCGTCACATTCACCGCCACCGCGCTCCCCGATGCGCCCACCCAGGCGTCCAAGAACGCCGGTGACAAGCAGAATGCCGCGCCGGGCGCCGCGCTGCCGGTGCCGTACGCCGTCCTGGTGCGAGACCAGTACGGCAACCCCGTGCCGGGGGTCACGGTGAACTGGGCCGCGGCCGCGGGCCAGGGATCGGTCTCCCCGGCGGCGGGCGTGACCGGCGCCGGCGGCGTCGCGACGACCGTCCACACGCTCGGCCCCACGCTCGGCGCCGACACCGTCACCGCGACGGTGCCCGTGCTCGCCGTCACGCTCACGTTCGTCTCTACAGGGCTGCGGCAGGCAATCCTCGTAGCGACGGTGCCGATCGCCCCCAACTACGGCATCCACGACACGTTCGTCCGTAACGGCATCGCGTTCGTCTGCGCGTGGAACACGGGCGTGATGATCTTCGACGTCGGCAGCGGTGCGCGTGGCGGCAGCCCCTCGAACCCCCAACTCATCACGACGATCGCCACGGCCGGCGGCGAAACGCACAACGCCTGGTGGTTCTGGAACGGCGCGAGCAAACAGTACCTGTTTGTCGGTCAGGAGGGCGCGGGCACGATCGGATCGTCCTCCCAGGGCGACATCCACGTAGTGGACGTCTCGAACCTGGCGAGTCCGTTCGAGGTGGGATCGTTCCAGTTGACCGGCGCCGGGACGCACAACTTCTGGATGGACGAGCCAAATCGGATTCTGTACGCGGCGTACTACAACGCCGGGGTCGTCGCGTTGAACGTGTCCGGGACGCTTTCCGGGAGTCTCTCCGCCCGCGGCATCGACACCCTCGCACCGGGCGGGCCGGGAAACACCTATACGTGGGGCGTCCAGCTCTACAACGGGTCGCTGTATGCGATCGACATGCTGTCAGGATTGTGGCAACTGAACACTGCGAACGGGCTGTTGAGCGTGGCCGCCGGCGGCAACAACGTGCCGGAGCGCTACAGCTCGGATCTCTGGGTGGCGAACGGCTACGCCTATACGGGCACCTGGGGAACCCGCAGCGCCCCCGGCAACGCCGTCAAAGTGTGGCAGCTGAACCCGACCACCGGGGCGCCCACCCTTGTGGATTCGATCATCACGAGTGGGATCGGGACGGTGAGCGACGTGGAGGTGAGCAGCAACGGGAAGTTGTTGATGTTCAGCGCCGAGTACGGCCCCAACGCCGGGTTCCACTTCTACAGTCTCGCCGACCCCGCGCACCCCACGTTCCTCTACAAGTATCCCGTGGGCGGCAATGGCGTCCACACGGCGACGTTCGGCTACATCGGCGGCGGGGTGTACGCCTTCGGGGCGAAAGACCCGACGAGCCCGGCGCTGCTCATCCTGGATGTGACGAGTCTCACCCAGTAGCCGCTAGGCGACCAGACTCCGCAGCTTCAAGAACGCATCCTTCGAGCTCTTCTTCGCCCGCCGCAGCTGGCGGCGCGCGTTGGTCGTGTCGCCGATCCCCACGCGCCAGCGCGCCATCGCGATCGGCAGCCGCTCGTGCGCCATCAGTTGCTCGAACGCCACCATGCGCACGCACACGATGAAGTGCTCGACGCGGTGAAACCCCAGCTCCGCGAGCTGCCGCTTGAGCGGCCCGATCCCCATCCCCGTGTGCAGCGCCAGATCGCGCGGGCGGCGGATGCGCCACGGGTGCTGGCAGATCAGCTCGACCAGCGGCTCCACGGGCCGGAACACCGGCTCCTGATCCAGGACCAGCCGCGACAGCTGGCGCCCTGACTGGCGGCCCAGCGCGTCCTGCAAGGCGTCCACGAGGTGCGGCACCCCGCGCGAGCGGGCCTCGGCGTCGCACGGCACCACCCGTGTCCCCGAGCGCGACGCCAGCTCCAACCAAGACGGGTGCACGGCCTCACCGCCGGGCACCAGCCACAGTCCGCCGTGATCCAGCACCGGCGCCACGTCGTCGGGCTTCAGATGGGGCGGCAGCTCCGCGAGGTCCACGACGAAGACGTCCCCCGTCTCGAGGCGGTCGACGGCCGGGACGCGCTCCGACCAGCGCACCTGCACGAAGCCGCGCAACGAAAGCGACAGCTGCGCGATGAGCGGGCTGCCTTTGCGGGCGAAGAGGTGAACGGCCGGGCCGCGGTCCATACGCGGTGTAGAGTATGGAGCGCGGTGCTCCGGTTCGGAAGACGGGCCCGTCAATCAGGCGTAACCCGGTCTCCCCCAGCGAGCTTCGCGGCGTACAGGGCGCGATCGGCCGCCTGCAGCAGCGCCTCGGCCGATGTCCCCTGCTCGCCGTAGGTCGCGAGCCCCACACTCAATGTGAGGCCCAGCGTCGCCCCGGCGATTTTCCGCTCCATGAAGGTGCAGCCCACGTCCACGCGGATCCGCTCGGCCGCCAGCCAGGCGTTGCCGCGATCCGAGTCAGGCAGCACCACGGCGAACTCGTCGCCCCCGTAGCGGCAGGGGATGTCGACCGCCCGCAGGTGCTGGGCGATGAGCTCGCCCAGCGTCTTGAGCACGAGGTCACCGGTGTGGTGGCCGAAGCGGTCGTTCGTCGCCTTGAAATGGTCGAGATCGAACATCAGCACCGACGTCGTGGCGCGGTAGCGCCGGCAGCGCTCCACCTCGCGCCGCAACCCGGCCTCGAGATAGCGGCGGTTGAACAGCCCCGTGAGCGCGTCGGTCATCGCGTCCCGCTCGAAAGCGACCAGCGCCGAGGACTCGATCACCGCCGGTTGCGTCAGGCGGGGATTGATGTTGAGGAAGTAATCGAGGGCGGCGACCTCCTGCCCGGCGTCGCGGCCGAGTCGCTCGGTGAGGATCTTGCGATTCCTGGCGATCGCCTTCCAGTGTCGCTCCGCCTCGGCCTCGCGCAGGTCGAGGCGTGTCAGCTCGCGCAGCCGCGCGGCGAACCCTTCTTCTTCCACCGGAGACACCCCCCGCTCGCGCGACTCCACCGGCGGGCCCAAGCCGAGCTGCGGGTCCTCCCGCCGATTGGGGCCCGCGCGCCGCTCGCGCATCGCGCGCCGGTCGAACCCGATGCGTTGTTCGGCCGGGACGTGCTCGTTCTCTTGCCGCCGATCCGGCCCGTGACGCCGGTCGGCCTGCCCACGGCGCTCCTGCCCGGAGCGCCCACCTTCGATCGCCGGGTATTCCCCGGCCCTGCGGTCCCCAATCACCGTGTTACCCTGGGAGTGAGTGAGTCTAGGGCGCTACCGCGGGAATCGATGGCATAAACCGCACCGCGTCGCGGCGGGGCATCAACGGCGCTAGCTCATTGCAGGGCAAATGGTTGTCATCTGACCCAACTGGACGGTCAGCTGCGAATGCTTGCTTCCGAGGCGGGGACTCCCCGGTTTCGCTTCAAAACGGTGCGTCAGCGCTACACCCCAATCACATTCGCTTGTATTTCGTACCGCTCCCCCCTTCCCGGGGCGTCCAGCGAGGACCCAGAACATCGGTCGCCTTACAATCGACACAGTTGGGGGCGTTCACCCGCAGCGTGCCCTCCGCCACCTCGTACACGCCCGCCGGGCACACGTGGGAATAGAACGCGGCGACCTCCGGGGGTACGTCCCGCCCGATCACGAGGTGCGTGGGAATCGTATCCCGCGTCGCATTCCCCGACTTGAACACGGCGTCCACCTTGCTGAACGTGAGCTTGCCGTCGGGTACCGTTGAGCCCGGGCGCAAGCCGGGGGTGACCCGTCGCTCGACGTTGGCATCAGCCTCCACCGTGATTTTCCCACCCGGAAACCGCCCCCCGGTCACCGTCATCAGCGCCGCCTTGAGCCCGCCGCGGTAGAACCCGTCTTTGAAGGCGAGGCGCATGTTGCGGGTGCGGTGCAAGTCGTGCGCGATGTACGAGCTGTTCACGAGACGGTCGTACTCGGCGAGTCTCGTCGCCGACGCGTCGCCGGACGTGAGCGCCTGGAAGATCGCCCGCGCCGCGAAGATCCCCGACTGCATGGCGTAGTGGATCCCCTTGAGCGAGGGCACGTCCACGAAGCCGGCCGCGTCTCCCAGCAGCACCACGCCGTCGCCCGAGCGCCGCTCCGGCAGCGCGTAGAAGCCGCCTTCGGGGATTGTCTTGGCGCCCCACTCGAGCATCTCCCCGCCTTCGAGGACGCGACGGAACAGCGGGTGGAGCTTCATGCGCTGGAACGCGCCGTGCACGTCGAGCGCGGCGTCCTGGTAGTCCAGTCCGACCACCAGCCCCAGGGCCACGAGGTTCGGCTCGAGCGGATACATGAAGCTGCCGCCAAAGGCGTCGTTGGGGAGCGGCCAGCCGAGCGTGTGCACCACGCGGTCGAGGGGCTGCTTGGTCTCCCAGATCTCCTTCACACCGAGGGCGAAGATCTGCGGGTTGCGGGACGACACCCGCTCCCACTCAAGCCACGCCTGCGCCAGCAGCCCCCGGGTCCCCTCGGCGAGCGCGACGACCCTGGCACTGAGGTCGTTGGGCGCCTGGAACGACGACCCCGGTGTGCCGTCGCGGTTCAGCCCGGACGCTGCCGTGCGCACGCCCACGACGCGGCGCCCCTGGGCGAGCAGGTGCGCCGCCGGGAAGCCCGTGAACACGTTGACGCCGAGCGCCTCCGCCTTGGCGCCGAGCCAGCGCACGATCTCGCAGAGCGACGCGACGTAGTTGCCGCGGTTGTGCATCGTGGGCGGCGTGGGCAGCCGCAGGGCGCTCCCGGGGGTCAGAACGTAGACGGCCTCCTTGCCGACGGGCCGGCGGAACGGCAGCTCGGCATCGGGAAGATCGGGGAACAGCTCGCGGAACGGCCGGGGGTTGACGATGGCGCCGGAGAGGGAATGCTCGCCCAGCGCTTCGGCCTTCTCCAGAACGCCGACGTTGATCTCGGTCCCTCGCCGTTGCGCGAGGTTCGCCACCTCGATGGCGCACGCGAGTCCCGCCGGCCCCGCCCCGACAATCAGGACATCGAGTTCCATGCGGTCGCCGGCGCCGGCGGCGCCTTCCTGGAGGATCAGCCGATCGAGCGGCAGCGGCGGCTGGTACTGCGCCGGAACGAACCGCTCCCCGCTCTCTGCTCCCTCAGCCATGGAGCTTCCTGATCTCCTCGGCGAGCTTCGGCACGATCTCGAACAAATCCCCCACGATCCCGTAGTCCGCGACCTTGAAGATCGGCGCGTCTTTGTCCTTGTTGATCGCCACGATCGTCTTCGATGTGCGCATCCCGGCGAGGTGCTGAATCGCGCCCGAGATGCCGACCGCGATGTAGAGCGACGGGCTCACCGTCTTGCCGGTCTGGCCCACCTGGTCGGCGTGGGGGCGCCACCCCGCGTCCACGACGGCCCGCGACGCGCCGACGGCAGCCTTGCCGCCGAATGCGCGGGCCAGCTCCTCGAGCAGCTTGAAGTTCGCGGGCTCTTTGAGCCCGCGGCCGCCCGAGATCACAATCGGCGCCTCGGCCACGTCCAGCGCCCCCGCCTCCGCCGCCTTGATCTCCTTCACGGTGACCCGGCCGGCCGGGGCGTCGACGCTCACCGCCTGCGCCGCGCCCGCCTTGGGTCGCTCGACCGGAGTGAACACATTGGGTCGCAGCGACACGACGGCAGGCTGCGTCGTCAGCTTCACCTTCAGCAACGCCTTCCCCGCATAGATCGGCCTGGTGACCACGACCTTGCCCCCTTCGACCGCCACGTCCGTCGCGTCCGCCGCCAGGGCGACGCCCAGCGTCGCGGCCACGCGCGGCGCCAGGTCCTTGCCGGTCGCGCTCGCCGCAAACACCACGGCCCCGAACCCGCTGGCCTTCGCCCGCTCCGCCACCGCCTGCGTGAAGCCCTCCGGGGCGTAGCGCGCGAATGCCGGGTTGGTCGCCGTGACCACCGTGTCGGCCCCGAAGCTGCCGAGCGCGTCCGTGCCGCGCACCGCGCCCGCCCCCAGGACCAGCGCCTCCACCGTCCCGCCGAGCCCGTCGGCGAGCCGTCGCGCACCGGTCACGACTTCGTGGGACACTTTGCGCAGCGTCCCGTCGCGCTGCTCCAGGACCGCGAGCACGTTGCTCACAGGACCTTGGCCTCCTCGCGCAACAGGCGGATCAGCTCCGGCACCGCCGCCGCACCCTCGCCCACGATGCGCCCTTCCTGGCGCGCGGGCGGCGGCAGCATCGCCAGCACCTCGACCCCGCCCGGACCGAATGTTGCGGCCTTCACCTCCAGCGGCTTCTTCTTCGCCGCCATGATGCCCTTCAAGGCCGGATAGCGCGGCTCGTTGAGCCCCTTGTCGGCGGTCAGCACGACGGGCAGGGGGAACTCGACCACCTCGAGCCCGCCTTCGACCTCTCGTTCCGCTACCCCCTTCCTCCCCGCCAACTCGAGGTGACCGATGCTGGTCACGCACGGCAGCCCCAGCAGCTCGGCCACCATCGGCCCGACCTGATGGTTGTAGTCGTCGATCGCCATCTTGCCGAAGAGGATCAAGTCCCAGCCGCCGGCCTTGAGCTCGGCGGCGAGGGCCTTCGCGGTCTCCAGGCCGTCGGCGGGAACGCGGTCGGCCTGGAGCAGCACGCCGCGGTCGGCGCCCATGGCGAGCGCGGTGCGGATCGTCTCCTGCGCGGCAGCCGGGCCTAGCGCGATGACCGCGATTTCCCCCGCGCCGGCGGCTTCCTTGCGGCGCAGCGCTTCTTCGACCGCGAATTCGTCGTAGGGGTTCAGCACGAACTTGACGCCGGCCTCGTCGAGCGACTTGCCGTCGGGGCCGATCTTGACGCGGGTCTCGCTGTCGGCCACGCGCTTGATGCAGACGGCGATCTTCATGCGGATGTCGGGTGCCGGGTGTCGGGTTTCGGGGGCAGAAAGCTAACCTCCGACCCCCGACACCCGGAACCCGACACCCTCAGTTGAACGCGCTGAGCCCCGTGATCTCCTGCCCCAGGATCAGGGTGTGGATGTCGTGGGTCCCCTCGTAGGTGTACACCGACTCCAAATTGGCGAGGTGGCGCATCGCCTGATACTCAGCGAGGATGCCGTTGGCGCCGAGGAGGCGCCGCGTCTCGCGCGCGATGTCGGTCGCCATGCTGACGTTGTTGCGCTTGGCGAGGGAAACCTGCTGCGGAGTCATCGTGCCGCGGTCCTTCAAGCGACCGAGCTGGACGCAGAGGAGCTGCGCCTTGGTGATCTCGGTGAGCATCTCGGCGAGCCGGGCCTGCTGCAGCTGGAAGCCGCCGATCGGCTTGTCGAACATCACGCGGGTCTTGGCGTAGCTCACGGCTTCGTCGTAGCACGCCATCGCGGCGCCGACCGCCCCCCACGCGATCCCGTACCGCGCCTGGGTCAGGCACGACAGCGGCGACTTGAG
>QHVC01000054.1 GCA_003222205.1 Gemmatimonadota bacterium
ACGAACAGCGCCACGGTGCGCGCGTCGCCCCAGGCGTGGTAGCCGACCGGCTTGATCGAGTCGAGCACCAGGCGCGGCCGCGCGCCGTCCCAGTCGAACGCCCACAGCCGCTGGGTGGAGTCGGCCTCGACGCGCACCGCCGAGAAGCCGCTGCCGTCCGGCAGCGGCGTGGGGGAATACTCGCTTTCGCGTGTCGCGGTGAGGCGGACGCTGGTCGCCGTGCGGAGATCGTAGCGGTAGATGTCGGCCTGGCTGTCGGCGCGGATCGACGTATAGAGGAAAGCGCCGCCGTCCGGCAGAAAGAACGGTTGGTTGTCGTAGCCGGGCCGGGCGGTGACGTTGACCGGCGTGCCGACCTGTACGCGGCCGTCCACGACGCGCAGGTCGGCGAGATAGATGTCGGTCGCGGGCGGCGCAGCGGCCGCCTGCATGGCCAGGAGGAGGTACGAAAGCACGCCCCAACTTAGCCCCAGCTATCTTTTCCCGCGTGCCGGGAGGGGAGCGGGGACGGCGTGCTTGCCGAACGACGCAGCGCGCGGTATTTCAAAGTCGCTAGCAGCGGCACCAGTGACACAGGCATCCCCGGCAATCGCCGAGCTACCGAACTGGTGGCTCGGCGTTCGTGTTTCGGGGACGCGAGTCGTACCCCCAGGAGAGGAGGATCTTATGGCAAACCGATGGACCCTACTCCCGCCCGCCATGATCGCACTGCCGTTCCTGGTCACTGCCTGCCTCAATGAACCGACCGCCGCCGGGACGGCATCTCGCGCTCCCGCGGCGAGCCTCCTGGCAGCGGATCCCGTGTCGCTGAAGCTGATCCCGACCGCCGGGAACCTTGTACCGCCTGACTTCACAAAGGAGACCGGGAACGGGCCGTACTCGCAGGCCCGGTGGACGAGCAAGCTGGCGCTGGAGGGCAAGTTCTCGGTGCTGCTGACGAAGTCGGTCGACTTTGCGTCCTGTTACACGGCCACGCCGCAGAACGGCTGCGCGGCGTTTGCGGCGGCGATCGTGAGCGGGGTCCAAGGGATGACGATCGCCGACCTCGGCGACATCGGCTTCTCGGTGAGCGGGACCTGCGGCGGCGGCTCGCCACGGTTCAACCTGTTCTACGACACGGACGGCGACGGCCAGGCAGACGGGGTCGCCTTCTACGGCTGCGCCGCGCATGTGAGCGGGACGCCGGCGGAGGGTTGGACCAGCATGTCCGCGAACGCGCTGACGCCGGACTTCTGCTACACCTTCCCGGCCGGCGACTGCAGCTTGACGTTGAACTCGACGGTGGTCGAACTGTCGGTCTTCGTGGACGAGCTGGGCGCGTGGAACATCGACGTCGTCCGGGCCGCCGGCGCCACCACGGGAGAGCCCAACGGCACGTGAGCGGGATGCCCGATATCGGCCGGGCGGTCGCTAGACTGCCCGGCTCGCTCGTTGCTTTCCCTCCATGAGCTCCCGTCCTCCCGACCGTCCTATCGTCCTCGCCTCCGGCTCCCCCCGCCGCCGCCAGCTGCTCGAGATGCTGCGGATCCCGTTCCGCGTGATGCCGCCCGACGTGGACGAGCACGTCCTCCCCGGCGAGGCGCCCGACCGCTACGTCACGCGGCTGTCGCGGGCCAAGGCCGAGGCGGTCGTCGCCCGGGCGCCGGGTGAGCTGATCCTCGCAGCGGACACGACGGTGGTGCTGGACGGGGCGATCTTCGAGAAGCCCACGTCGCCCGGGCACGCGGTGGAGATGCTGTCGCGCCTGCAGGGGCGCACGCACGAGGTACTGACCGCCGTCGCCGTCGCCCGGAACGGCGACCTGCAGCAGGCGCTGGACGTGTCCCGGGTGACGTTCCGCGCAGCCGATCGCGCAATGCTCGAGGAGTACGTGGCCACGGGGGAGCCGCTCGACAAGGCCGGCGCCTACGCGATCCAGGGCCTTGGCGCGCCGCTCATCGAGCGGGTGGAGGGGGACTTTTTCGGGGTGATGGGGCTGCCGCTGCGGCTGGCGCTCGACCTGCTGGCGCGCTTCGGCCGCCCTTACCGCTTCACGCGGTAGACGGGGATTTTCTTGGCCTTGCCCTTCACCTGGACGGGCTCGAGCGCCTCGACCTTGGGGGGCTTCTTCAGCGCCTTGTAGAACGGCTCCGAGATGAGAATCTCGTTGAGACCCGCCGAGGAGCAGAGCCGGCTGGCGGTGTTTACGGCGTCGCCGATGACCGTGTACTCGAGGCGGCGGTCGGAGCCGATGTTGCCGGCGAACACTTCCCCGAAGTTGATGCCGATCCCGATCGCCACGGGCGGGCGGCCCTGGGCTTTCCACTTGGCGTTCATCTTTTCGAGCGAGTCCAGCTGCTCGAGGGCGCACGTCATGGCGCGGTCGGCGTCGTCGGCGTGAGCGATCGGCGCTCCCCACAGCGCCATGATGGCGTCGCCCATGAACTTGTCGAGCGTGCCGCTGTTCTCGAACACGATCTCCACCATCTCGGTGAAGTACTCGGTGAGCAGGGTGGCGATGTCGTCGGGGCCCATGTCTTCCGACATCGGCGTGAAGCCGCGGATGTCCGAGAAGAAGATGACGACCGGCCGCTTCTGCCCCCCCAGCTGCACGGCCCCCTCCTGCTGGGCGATCTGCGCGGCGAGGTTGGGCGCGAAGTAGCGCTGGAAGTTCGAGAGCACCAGCGCCTCGCGGCGGCTGCGCTCGGAGAGGCGCGAGTTCTCGATCGCCGCGGCCGCGAGCCCGCCGAACCCGATCAGGAACTCCAGGTCCTCGTCCGCGAACGAGTGGATCGCGGTCTGGTTGTCGACGTACAGGATGCCGAGGACGCCCTGGTCCGAGCCCATGAGCGGCGTGCACATCGCGCTGCGCACGCTCTGGATGAGGATGGACTTCCCCTTGAAGCGGTCGTCGGCGGCGGCGTTGTCGGAGAGGATCGCGACCCGGTCCTCCACGGCCTTGCGGGCGATGGACTGCGGCACGTGGCGCGCGGCGGAGGCGTCGCCGGTGCGGCTCTTGGAGACGCGCGGCACCAGCTCGTTCGATTTCTGGTCGAGCAGCAGGATCGAGACCCGGTCCACGTTCATGATCTGGAACGTGAAGTCCACCACCTTGTCGAGCAGGCGGTCCAGCTCCTGCTGCTTGTTGAGCTCCTTGGAGATCTCCAGCAGCAGCGCCAGCTTCTTCGTCGTGCGCTCTTCCTGGGTCTGCGCCTGAACTTTCAAGTGCGAGGCGCCCTGCGGGTGGGCGTCGATGATCGCGGGCACGCCGCCCGAGACGCTCACCGGCAGCTGGCGGACGATGGTGCCGCCCGGCGGTGGCCTGCCGGGGGCGAACTCCGACGGCGGCACCACCTGCGGGCGCGCCACCGGCGGCGTTACGGCGACGACCCGGAACGCGACCTTCCCGAAGGTGACCACGTCGTTGGGCGCCGCCTCGGCGTCGGTGATCCGGGCGCCGTTCAGAAACGTGCCGTTGGAGGAGCCGAGATCCTTGATGCTGACCCCGTTGTCGGTCAACGCCACCTCGGCGTGGCGCCGCGAGATCGTGGGGTCGTAGATGGGGATGTCGCTCGTGACCGCCCGGCCGACGACCAGGGTGCGGCCCGGCTGCAGGTCAATCGACTGTTCGCCGGAGGTGGAGAGCAGCTTGAACATCGGGCGAGAATATACCTCAGTCCCCGGCGCGAGCCAGCGCCAGCGCCCGCAGCACGGCTTGCGCCTTCTGCTGCGACTCGGCGAACTCGCGCGCCGGGTCGGAGTCGGCCACGATGCCCGCGCCCGCCTGCACGATCACGCGGTCCTTGAGCGCCAGCGCGGAGCGCAGGCAGATCGCCGTGTCGAGGTTCACCGCGCCCCAGCCCACGTAGCCCACCGCCCCGGCGTAGGGGCCGCGGCGCTCGGGCTCGAGCTCGTCGATGATCTGCATCGCCCGGACTTTCGGCGCGCCGGTCACCGTGCCCGCGGGGAAGCACGCCTTGAAGACGTCGAGGGCGTCGAAGCCGTCGCGCAGCCGGCCCCGCACCTCGCTCACCAGGTGCTGCACGTGGGAGTAGCGTTCGATGACGAGCAGGTCGGTCACGCGCACCGTGCCGTACGCCGACACGCGGCCGACGTCGTTGCGCCCCAGGTCCACGAGCATCATGTGCTCGGCCCGCTCCTTCTCGTCGGCGAGCAGGGCCGCGGACAACGCCTGGTCCTCCTCGGCGTCGGCCCCGCGGGGGCGCGTCCCGGCGATCGGCCGGAGCGTCACGTCCTGACCCTCGACCCGCACCAGCACCTCGGGCGAGCTGCCCACGAGGGCGAAGTCGTCCAGCCCCAGATAATAGAGGTAAGGGGCGGGGTTGAGCGCGCGCAGGTAGCGGTACAACAGCAGCGGGTCCACGGCCCCCGCGGCCTCCTGGCGGCGCGACAGCACCGTCTGGAACGTGTCCCCAGCCTTGATGTACTCGAGGATGCGGCGCACGTCGCGCTCGAACGCCTCGCGCGGGTAGCGCGTCGTCGTCGGCACCGCGGGCCCGCCGTCCCCCTCCCCCTCCCGCAAGGCGAGCGGCGCGAGGCCGTGCGGCGCGCCGAGCCGCTGCGACAGCTCCTCGATCCGGGCCTCGGCCCGCTCGAACGCCCGCACCCGCTCCTGGCCCGGCGCGCCGGGCGGCACCTCCGCGTTGGCGACCAGGATGGCGCGTCCGTAGAGGTTGTCGAGGATGACGAGGCTGTCGGCGATCATCAGCACCGCGTCGGGCAGCCCCAGCGTGTCCGGCGGCGGCGCCGGCAAGCGCTCGATGGTGCGGACCAGGTCGTAGCCCAGGTAGCCGACGGCCCCGCCGGTGAAGCGCGGCAGGCCCGGCACCGGGACCGCGGGCAGCGCGCGCAACCGCTGCGCGAGGTGGCCGATGGGATCATCGGTCTCTCCGGCGGGGCACCAGCCGTCGCCGCGTGTCCAGCGCTCCACGGCGCGCCCGCGGTAGCGCCACGCTTCGCGCGGCTCGGTGCCGAGGAAGGTGTAGCGGGCCCAGCGCTCGCCGCCCACCAGCGACTCGAGCAGGAAGGAGAACGGCGGCCGCGCCACTTTTGCGAGCACCGCCACCGGCGCATCGGTATCGAGCACCACCTCACGGACGAGCGGGACGATGCCGCCACGCGCCGCGCGCGCGAGGAAGTCGCTGCGGGCGTCGGTCCCCGCGGTCATCTGGGCGCCGCGATCACGTAGCGGCCGGGCGTCTCCAGCGCGCTCGTCACGGTGTTGGTGCCGACGTGCGCGCTGTTGCGGCCCGGGACCCAGTGGTCCGCGGTGTTCTCCCGCCACAGCGCCAGGGCCTGCTCGTAGTCCGTCGCGGTCGCGTATTTCGGGCTTTGGCGGTACACGGAAAAGTCTCCGTACGTGCCGTAGGCGACCGTCACCGTCGGCTCGCCGGCGCTGTTGAAGACCATCCCGGCGGGCGACACGGTGAAGCCGTATACGCCAGCGGTCAGCGTGACGGTGACGGGCACCGTGGACGTGTCGGCCAGGATGACGTTGTTCACCGAGACGATGCTGTGCGAAGTGAACGAATACGTCGCGAACAGGGTATTCGAGCCATCGGGATGCCGGATGAAGAACGTGTTGAGCGCATTGTTGTGATAGTCGAACAGCCCCGGGCTCGGCGCGTAAATCGAGTCCACGCGCGGCAGCACGAGCAGAGCGCTGAGCGGGACGCCTCGTTCGGCGGGCCCGGTGCCGCCGCCGCACGCCGAGCCCACGATCGCGGCCGCGATTGCCGCCGCCGTGCCCGCCCGCGAGATTCCGCGACGATGCGTCGGCTGTCCGTGATCCTCACCCTGCTGGCCGCCCCCGGCGCCGTTGCGCTCGCCGCCCAGACCTGGAACACCGATTCGGCCCTCGCCCTGGTCGCGCGCGCCATCGCCCGCCGCTCCCGGGCGGCGGCGGATACCTCGCTGCACGATTACAAGGCTCAAGCGCATGGGTTCGTCTTCTTCCTCGGGCAGTTCGGTGAGGGGTTGAGCGAGCCGCCGCGACTGATCAAGGCCGACCAGCTGGAGCTGGAAGTGTACTGGAAGGCGCCGGGGGCCAGCAAGCAGCGCATCGTCGGGTGGCGGGACCGGGCCGAGCTGCCCACGGACATCAACTACCACCGGGACCACCTCGGCATCGTGCAGAACAACTTCGGTCCTCTGATCCGGCTGGGCGAGGGCGATGAAGTGCGCGATGTGCCGCACCCGCTCAGCGCCGGGGCGCCGCTGCTCTACGACTACGCCATCGACGACACCCTGGCGATCGGACTGCCGGGCCGCACCGTCCGCGTCATCAGCGTGCGGGTTCGGCCCAGGGACTTCGCCGCGCCGCGGATCGTCGGGACGCTGTACCTGGACGCGGCCTCCGCCGACCTGGTGCGCATGGCGTTCAATTTCACGCCGCCCACGTACCGCGAGCCCGAGCTGGAGGACGTCAGCATCGTGCTCGAGAACGCGCTGTTCGAGGGCCGCTGGTGGCTCCCCTACCGCCAGGAGATTGAAATCCGCCGCCGCTCCAGCTGGCTCGACCTACCCGCGCGGGGGATCATCCGCGGCCGCTGGGAGATCGACGATTACCGGTTGAACCTGGGATTGGTCGAGGCGTGGTTCGCCGGCGAGGAGATCGTGAGCCTGCCGCGTGCCGAGCTGGACTCGTTCCCGTGGACGCGGCCGCTCGCGGCCGCGCTCCAGGATGTCGCCGAGCCGGTGCGGCAGAACGATCTGGAAGGCGTGCGCGCCCAGGTGGAGCGCATCGCGGGCGACCGCGCGCTCTCCGGGCTGCGCCGGGCCCGCCCCGGGGCGGGCCGCTTGAGCGACCTGGTGCACGTGAACCGGGTCGAAGGCGTCACGCCGGGGATGGGGTTCGTGTGGCGGTCCGGCGGGGACCGGATCGAGCTGCACGGGCACGCCGCGTACGGGCTGGCCGACCGGCGCGCGAAGGGGCGGGTTGCGGCGCGTTACGGTTCGGGCCGGGCCACGCTGGAGATCGAGGGGTTTCGCGAAGTGCGAGACGTGGGGGACGTCCCCGTCATCGCGCCGCTCCTCAATTCCCTCGTCGCGCAGGAGTTCGGCGTCGACGACGGCGACTACTATCTCGCCGACGGCGCGCGTGCGACGTGGCGTCACGGCATCGGGACGCGCGGGGAGTGGAGCGTGGCAGCCGGCCGGGAATGGATCTCGGGGCTGCCGGTCCGCGCGGTGCCGGCGTCGGGGACGTTCCGGCCGAACGTCCCGCTCGGTGACGGCGGGGCCGACCTCGTGACGCTGGGCGTGCGGCGGCGGAGCGAGGGCTTCGCGGTCCGGCGCGACGTCCACGTCGACGCGGCGCTCGAGCTGGGCCGTCGCGACGGCGGAGCGACGTACGTGCGGCTCGCGGGGGCGGGGCACTTGCTGGTCCCGCTCGGCGGCACGCGCGTGCTGGTGCGCGCGCAGGGGGGCGCCGCGACGCGCGATGTGCCGCCGCACCGCGCGTTCGTCCTCGGCGGCCGCGGCACGCTGCTCGGCGACGACTTCCGTCGCTGGGGCGGCGCGCGCGCGGCGCTCGTGCACGCGGAGTGGCGTCTGCCGGTGCCGTTCCTGTCCCTGA
>QHVC01000010.1 GCA_003222205.1 Gemmatimonadota bacterium
CTCCGGCGTCTCGGCGATTGGATGGGTGTCCGAGTGGCTGAAGGAGCCGGTCTCGAAAACCGGTATGCCCGTAAGGGCATCGTGGGTTCGAATCCCACCCCATCCGCTATTATCAAGACGCCGAGACGCCGAGACGCCGAGGCGCCGCGTGGACGTCGAGGGGCGAGTAGTTAGGATTCTCCTGGCGCCTCGATTCATCCTCACCGTCCACTTAGCGTCTCAGCGTCTTGGCGTCTCGCCGATGGGATAGGTGGCCGAGTGGCTGAAGGCACGCGCCTGGAGAGCGCGTAAACGGGTAACCGTTTCGTGGGTTCGAATCCCACCCTATCCGTAACTACTGGACGCACAGACGCCGAGGCGCATAGACGCCGAGGAGCATGAATTCGTGCTCGATTCTGACCAGGTCACCCAAGCGCTGTGCGCTGCCGATCCCAAGTTCGCTCCGCTGATCGAGCGCGCCGGGCCCTATCGCCTCCAGATCGAGCAGCTGCAGAGTCCGTTTCAGGCGCTCGCCGAGTCCATCGTTTACCAGCAGCTCACAGGAAAGGCCGCCGCGACGATTCACGGGCGTCTCGTGGCGCTGTTCCCTGGCAAACGCCTTAGTCCCCAACGCCTTCTCCTTACGCATCACCGCCGGCTGCGTAGTGCCGGTCTGTCTCGGGCGAAAGTCCTGGCCCTGAAAGACCTGGCCGCGAAAACGATCGACGGTACGGTACCAACCATGCGGCGTCTCCAGGAGATGCCCGACGCGGAGATCGTCGAGCATCTCACCGCCGTGCGGGGCATCGGGCAGTGGACGGTCGAGATGCTGCTGATCTTCCGTCTGGGGCGCCCCGACGTCCTGCCCGTCACCGATTACGGCGTCCGCAAGGGCTACGCCCGCATCTTCGGCGGCGGCCGGCTGCCGAGCCCCAAGTACCTGGCGCGGCGCGGTGAGCGGTGGCGGCCCTATCGCAGCGCGGCCGCGTGGTATCTGTGGCGGGCGAACGAGCTCCCCCGCAAGAACGGCGGCCGCGCCTGACGTGAGCCCGTTCTTTTTCGGCTCGGTCGGCTATGTGGGCATCCGGTCGGTGCTCGCGGGCGGCCAAATCCTCACGCTGTTCCGCTCAGGTACCGCGCTCTCGGTCGTGCTCGCCCAGACCTTGTCCGACGCCTCGCTCGCGCTCTTTCCCCTCGGCTACACCAATCCCCATCTGCGCGCGGCGCTCGGCTGGTGGCCGCTGCCGTTGTTCGGCTTCGCCCTAGGCTGGGAGATCTGGCAGATCGTCGGCGGCCTGGCCGAAGCGGAGCCCGACGCCGGGGAGGTCCAGGGGGAAGATCCGGTCGCCGTGGCCGCGAAGGAGGTGGCCGCCGGCTGGCGGCCGCTGTGGCACCTGCTGTTCGTGCTGCCGTGCGTCGGCGCAGGGGGGTTTCTGGCGTTCAACGTCGTGGCGCCGGATGAGTGGATCTTCCCCAGCCGCCTGCCGGCCTTCACCTGCGAACCGGCTGTGCTCCACCCGGGGGACACGCTTCACATCGCCATGCCCGTTCCGCATGGCGGCGAGCTGGGCGTGTTCACGCCGCGCGGCCACTTCCTCTATGTGGTGGCGTATCAGGCCGAGAGTCAGATTCCGGGGAATGGTGCCAGCGCGTTCTCGCGGCAGGCGTCGCTGCGTCTCCGCGTGGCCCGCGCCGCCGGGAGCCTCTCCCCCGATGGCGCCCGCGCGCCCATTTTCTCCGACACGGGCGTATACCGGTTTCGCATTAGTGAGGAGTCGGAGCTCTCCGCGTCCCTCATGTGCACCGTACGGTATCTCAAATGAACGCGAACGAACTGGCGAAGAAAAAGTGCGTCCCCTGCCGCGGCGGCACGCCGCCGCTCTCAACGGACAAAGTGAAGGAGTACCTCGGCGCGGTGCCGCAGTGGACCGTCTCGGCCGACGGCAAACAGATCTCCCGCACCTTCACCTACAAGGACTTCATCCAGGCGATGAAGTTCGTGAACAAAGTGGCGGAGGTCGCCGAGGAGCAGGGGCACCACCCCGACATCCACATCCATTGGAACAAGGTCGAGCTCGTGCTCTGGACCCACGCGATCGGGGGGTTGCACGAGAATGATTTCGTGATGGCCGCGAAGCTCGAGCGCCTGGCGTGAACTGGACAGGTGCTCGCGGGGGTCGCTAGAAACTAATCGCCCACCCGAGCGCCGGTGCGTTGCCATGCTCCCGCCGAGCCCCGAGCCGCACCTGGTCGGTCGGTACTGCTTCCCACCGCTCGCTCCCCTGCAGCGCTCCCACGACGGTGCCGACCAAGAGGCCGCTGCCGGCGCCGCCCACACCGAACACCAGGAAGGCCCACCCACAACCGATCTCACCGCAAGTATCGTTCGACTGACTGGTCAACGCGGCTGCTAGGGCGAGCCCGGTCCCCGCACCGATCAGGAAGCCAATGCCCGCTCCCTTGAGCGCGGCCGGCTTCCGCCCCGCGCTCACTTCGAGCCCGGTGATCGCCGCCCGCGGGATCGGTCTTGGCGGTCGTCCAGATTCGAATCGCAGGAACAGCGTGTCTCCACGGGCCAGTTCTACGATTCCGGCCTGCCGCCGCGGCCGCAGGCCCCCGGTCGACACACGGACATGGGCTCCGGGCTCGAGGCGCACGTCCCCAGTGCCTGGCTCTACCGGGGGGGCGGCGGCCGTTCTGTCCCCGGCAACCATGAGTGGCGCGCCGGGCTCGCGCACGTAGGAGCGCCGCCATCTGGGAACGAGCGCCCCCACTCCGGCACCCAACGGAGCCCCCAGGGCAGCGAACAAGGGGATGAACTCGCAGTTCTCGGAGAACACGCAAAGTGCGGTGCCCGTGAGCGCGCCGGCGCCCGCGCCCGCGAGCGCGCCAAGGCCGGTGTGATGGCGGCGAATCCAGAGCGTGTCGATCTCCACCAACGGGAGGATGCGCGGGCCCTCGCCCCCGCCAACGGACCCTAGGGGACGAAGCAACAAGTGGTGCTCTTGTCTCCCGACGAGCAAGGCGGCCTGGCGTTGGAGTTGTGCCGTACTCACCCGAATGGTTTGACCGGCTTGCAGCGAGGGGAATTCGTGAGGCGGTGCAGAGTCTTGGGCGCCACTTCCGGTCGGCCCGACTACGGCGGCGAACGACCACGCCAAGAGGAGAGCATGCATTCCGAACTCGTTGGGAAGGCTGGAGGTGGCAAGGTACGGGCGAGCTCCTACTCCGTCAAATCGGCGGTGCTTGCCCACCTCGGCGGTTCGGGCAAGCATTCGCACATGCCCCAGCCCGTGCTTATCGCCGCCGAACTCAAGAACCTCCTGGGACCGGCGGATCTCGCCGACCTCGACATCACGTGGCTTAGCGCCGACCAGCCCACCCCCAAGGGCGACTACGTCGCCATTGTGCCGCTGCTCTCCCGCTGGGTGGGCGGCACGGAGTTCAAGAATCTTCCCGCACTGATAATCGTCGCCAACTGCGCGGTCGGATACGACAACGTCGATGTTGTCGCCGCCGAGCTGCGCGGCGTGATCGTCACCAACACCCCGGATGTGCTGACGGACGCGACGGCGGACTTGACGTGGGCGTTGATCCTCGCGTGCGCCCGCCGCGTGATCGAGGGTGTCGACGTGATCCGCAGCGGCACGTGGACCGGCTGGCACCCCCAGCAGCTGCTGGGCCTGGAGCTGCGGGGCAAGACCCTGGGGATCTTCGGGGCGGGGCGGATCGGCCAGGCCGTGGGCCGCCGCGCGCTGGGGTTCGGGATGAAGATCCGGTACGCGAGCCGCACTCCCAAACCGGATTTCGAGCGCGAGACCGGCGCGACGCGCCTCGAGCTGGGACCGCTCCTTCACGAGAGCGACGTGGTCACCCTGCACACGCCCTCGACGCCTGAGACCAAGGGCGTCATCAACAGCGACACGCTGGCGCGGATGCGTGCCGGCGCGATCCTCGTCAACACGGCCCGCGGCGACCTGGTGCATGAGGAAGCGCTCGCGATCGCGCTCGAGGAGGGGCGCCTGGGCGCGGCCGGCCTCGATGTTTACACCGACGAACCCGCGATCCACCCGCGCCTCCGTGCTGCCCCGCGGACCGTGCTGCTCCCGCACATCGGCAGCGCCACGCGCGAGACCCGGCGCCGCATGGCGGCGATCGCGTTGGCGAACGTGAGGGCGGTGCTCGCGGGGCAGCCCCCGTTGACCCCGGTGTATCGGCCCTAATCGCGGAGGCCACCGTGTCATCACTTCGCAGCGCAGCCGTGCTCTTCGTGGCCCTGGCGGTCGCCGCCGGGTGTTCGGACCCCGATGACGCTAGCGTGTCCCCATTCCCCATTTGGGGGCAGCGGCTGGGAATGTCGCTCGATTCGCTGGAACAGTTCTTTATCCGTCAGGACAACATGCCCTGGGGAGGGTGTGACGCGCCGGGTCGCGGTTTCAAACGCTGCTGGCGCGGCTTGAGCTTTGTCGGGGACCTCCAGGCGGTGGCTGACTCGCAAGGCCGTGTCGTGCGGATCCGCGTCGACGTCACCGACGCGACCGGCGGCGACCTCATGTTCGACAATGATTTGGGCGCGATGGAGCGACGGTGGTTCAAGGTCAAAGGGATGCGTGTGGACAACGGTGGCGTGTCCGACGCGAACCCGGTCGGCACCGTGACTTTCTCGACCGCGCGGGGGCGCTGGACGGTGGCCGTCTCGTTTGACGGGCACAGGTGCTACGGGGCCCCGCGGGCGTGTCCCGTCCGGGTGGAGCTGACCGACCATCGCGCGGGAGTCGAGCAGGTCCCCTGATGGCAGGCCGGCCCCCTTTGACCCCGGTGTATCGCTAGGTAGTTTTCCGGCCCGGGATGACTCGGACCGACCGCAGCGTGATGATGGACGCCCGCGCCCTGGCGCGGGCGCTCCAGCGAATGGCGGTCGAAGTGCTCGAGCTGAACCACGGCACCGAGAACCTGGTGCTCATCGGCATCCAGCGCCGCGGCGTCGAGCTGGCCGAGCGGCTGGGAAAACTCATCGAGAAGGACGAAGGCGTCGAGGTTCCCCGAGGCGCCATCGACATCACCCTCTACCGCGACGACCTCGCCACCATCGGCCCGAAACCGGTCATCGGCGAGACGCACCTGCCCGGCGACCTGACCGGGAAACACGCTGTCATCGTCGACGACGTGCTGTACACGGGCCGCACGGTTCGGGCCGCCCTCGACGAGCTCGCTGACTTCGGCCGCCCGCGCCGCATCTCCCTGTGCGTCCTCGTGGACCGCGGGGGACGGGAGCTGCCGATCCAGGCGGACATCGTGGGCAAGCAGGTCAAATGCGGCCCCGGCGATCGCGTCGACGTTTTGATCGAAGAAGTGGACGGGCGCGAGGAGGTGAGTCTGGTGAAGGGCGGGGGACCAGGGTCGGGGGGCACGTCGTGACGGCCCTGGGGAAAGACCTCATCGGCCTCGAGACCCTCGCGCCCGAGCAGATCCGGCTGCTCCTCGATACCGCCGAGCCGTTCAAGGAAGTGTCGGAGCGGCCCATCAAGAAAGTGCCTGCGCTGCGCGGCAAAACCATCGTCAACCTGTTCTTCGAAGCCTCCACGCGGACGCGTATCTCCTTCGAGTTCGCCGAGAAGCGCCTGTCGGCCGACACGGTGAACGTGGCGGCCACGGGCTCTTCCGTGTCGAAGGGCGAAACGCTGGTGGACACCGCCAAGAACCTGGAGGCGATGCGGATCGACATGGTGGTGATCCGCCACGGCGCGTCGGGCGCCGCGCAGTTCCTGGCGCGGCGCATCGCATCCAACGTGATCAACGCCGGCGACGGCAAGCACGAGCACCCCACCCAGGCGCTCCTGGACCTGCTGACGATCCGCGACAAGCTCGGCCGCATCGAGGGCACGAAGGTCTGTCTCGTGGGCGACATCCTGCACTCCCGCGTGGCGCGCTCGAACCTCTGGGGGCTGACCAAGCTCGGGGCGCAGGTCGCCGTGTGCGGCCCGCGCACCCTGCTGCCGCGCGGGATCGAGGAGCTGGGCGTCACCGTGTTCCGGCGCATCGAGGACGCCATCGCCTGGGCCGACGTACTCAACGTGCTGCGACTGCAGCTCGAGCGCATGGAAGCGGGGTTCATCCCGTCGTTGCGCGAGTACTATCGCGTGTTCGGCGTGACCGCGGAGCGGCTGGAGCGCGCTCCCAAGGAGCTTCTCGTCATGCACCCCGGCCCCATGAACCGCGGCGTGGAGATCGACTCCCGCGTCGCCGACGGGGCCCACAGCGTGATCCTCGACCAGGTGACCAATGGGGTCGCGGTGCGCATGGCCGTGCTATACCTCCTCGCGGGCGGCAAGCCCGAGCTTGCCGACGCCGCCAAGCGCGGCGCTCCCGACTGATGCGTCCGCTCCTGCTGCGCGGCGGCCGGGTGATCGACCCGAGTCGCGGGTACGATCAGACCGCCGACGTCCTCATCGACGACGGCAAGATCGCCGCCGTGGGGGCGGGCGTGGGCGCGCCCGACGGCGCGGAGGTGCGCGACGTCGCCGGCCGGATCGTCGCGCCGGGCCTCGTCGACGTGCACGTGCACCTGCGCGAGCCGGGGAACGAGGACGAAGAGACGGTCGCGACGGGGGCGCGCGCGGCCGCGGCCGGCGGGTTCACCGCGGTTTGCGCCATGCCCAACACCGACCCCGTCACCGACAATCAGGCGGCGGTCGGGTTCATCGTGCGACAATCGGTGCGGGCGGGGTTCGCCCGCGTCTATCCAATCGGGGCCGTCTCGGTGGGGCAGCGAGGGGAGCGGCTCGCCGAGATGGGAGAGATGGTGGGCGCGGGTGCGGTGGCGGTTTCCGACGATGGGCGGCCCGTCGCCTCCGGCCATCTGATGCGCACCGTCCTCGAGTACGCCCGGACCTTCGACATCCCCGTTGCCGACCACTGCGAGGAGCCCACGCTCGCCGCCGGCGGCGCCATGCACGAAGGCCTCGTCGCCACGCGCCTCGGCTTGAAGGGAATCCCCGCGGCCGCCGAGGAGATCATGGTGGCGCGCGACATCGTGCTCGCCGAGCTCACCGGCGGGCACGTGCATCTCTGTCACCTCTCTACCCGTGGCGCCGTGGACCTGCTCCGCCGCGCCAAAGAGCGGGGGCTGCGCGTCACCGCCGAGGTGACTCCTCACCACCTCGCGCTCACCGATCACGCTTGCGAGGATTACGACACTCACGCCAAGATGAACCCGCCGCTGCGGGAAGCGGCCGACGTCGCGGCCCTACGGGCGGCGCTCAAGGACGGGGCGATCGACTGTATCGCCTCGGATCACGCGCCGCACGCCTACGACGAGAAGGAAGCGGCGTTCGACGACGCGCCGTTCGGAATCGTCGGGCTGGAGACGGCGTTCGCCGTCGCCTACAGCGAGCTGGTGCCAGGCGGGGTGTTGTCGCTGCCGGAGCTGCTGCGCCGCATGAGCACCGAGCCGGCGCGTATCTTCGGTCTCCCGGGCGGTACGCTCGCCCCGGGCGCCCCCGGCGATGTCTGCGTCCTCGACGTGAGTGACGTGTGGATCGTCGACCCGACCCGGTTCCATTCCAAGAGCCGCAACACGCCGTTCGCGGGTCGCACGGTGACGGGGCGCGCCGCGCTCACGGTCGTCGCGGGGAAGGTCGTGCACGACGCGGGGGCTGGGGCGGGGCGGTGACCGCGCGCGAGGCGGCGCGCCGTATGGCGCTGTGCTGTCGTCAACTCGCCGAACGCGGGCTTATCGCCGGACAGGACGGCAACCTCTCGGTCCGGCTCACCACGAATCGCCTGCTCGTCACTCCCGCGGGAGTTATCAAAGCACTGCTCGCAGCGTCCGACATGGTGGAAGTGGACGGGACGGGCCGCAAACGGCGCGGCCGCCGCAACCCTACGAGCGAATTGGACTTACATCTGCGCATTCTGCGACGGCGGCGCGATGTCGGAGCGGTGGTGCACGCCCATCCGCCCACAGCCACCGGGTTCGCCGTCGCCGGTGAAGCGTTGGATGCTTTTGTCCTGCCAGAGCTTATCTTGCTATGCGGTCGCGTTCCGCTCGTCCCCTATGGGGCTCCCGGGAGTCCCGAGCTGGGGGAGCGCGTCGAGCGCTTCATCGGGGAGCACGATGCGCTGCTGCTGGCGAACCACGGGGCGGTCACGGTGGGCCGGACGCTGGACGAAGCGTGGATCCGCATGGAAAGCCTGGAGCACGCGGCGCGCATCCTGCTCGCCGCGCGCGCGGTGGGTCGTGTGACGGAGCTCGACGCAGCCGCCGTGCGGCAGCTCAGCACGCAACGTCAGGCGGCACGGGAGACGGATGCCTAAGGGAAGCTCATCCAAGAGCACAGCGGCCATTCAGCGGTTGCTCGAAGAGCGCCGCCAGTACGAGGCCTGGATCGCGCGGTTGGATCAGGCGGCCGACGCGACGCCGGCCGGGGTGCGCTCGCGCGTCAAGGCCGATTACGAAGCCCGGCTGCTCGCCGTCTCCGAGGAGCTCAAGTCCCACGCTGAAGCCGCCCGGCAGCTGATCCTCCAGCGCAAAGAGCAGCGCCTCGAGCTTCACAAGAGAGAAGCACGCGCCGCCGAGCGGTTAACGGAAACGGAGCTGCGACACGCGGTGGGTGAATACGACCAGGCGCAGTGGACGCAGGTCCACAAGGATGCGCTCGCCGAGCTGCTGTCGATCCGCGAGGAGTTGGCGGCGGCCGAGGCCGACATCACCCAGCTGGAGGAGCTGGACTCCCTGGTGCGCGCGAAGCCGGGCGCGGGCGGGAAGGCCGCGTCCAAGGTCGGAGCGCCGCCAAAGCCGGGGGCGCCGAAGAAGGCCGTCGTAGACGAGCTGGCGTTTCTCAAGTCAGTCACCGAGGACGAACGCAACGCGCCGTCGCCCAAGCGGGCGAGCGGCGCGCAGTTCCAGCCGGCGATTCCGGCCGATTCGGCGCGCGCGGTGCCGTCTTCCGCCTCCGCTACGCCGACGCCGAACAACAACGACGACGACGCGGAGGCCGACCGGACGCTCAAGTGCCGGGAGTGTGGGGCGATGAACCAGCCGACGGAGTGGTACTGTGAGCAGTGCGGAGCCGAACTCGCGGCGATGTAGGCCTACTTCAGTTTCTTTACCGCCGCCGCCAGGCGTGCCTTGTGCCGGGCGGCGCTATTCTTGTGGATCAGCCCCCGGCGGGCGGCGCGATCGAGCACCCGGACGGCGGCGCGATACGCTTCCTGCGCGGCCGCGGCGGACGTGGCGGCGCGGACGCGCTTGACGGCGGTGCGCAGCGCCGACCGTTGGGCGCGGTTGTGAACGGCATGCGCGCGGCCCTGCCGCATCGCCTTCTTCGCGGACTTGATCCTCGGCACGTCGAACCCCTCCTGGTGAGGCGCGCAAGTTAGGCGGTAAGTGACGGGGCGGCAAGGCCCTACGACGTTGACCGGGGGTGTGGGCTTTCATTATCTTTGGCGGTCACCGACCACGGGGCGCGCCATCCCGTCGAGCCTCTTCATCTGGGCCCCAGTACTGCTGTTCTCCATGGTGGCCCACGAGTACGCCCACGCCGCGGCCGCCTACCGCCAGGGTGACGACACCGCCTTCATGCTCGGGCGGCTGACCTTGAACCCCCTGAAACACATCGATCCCCTGATGACCGTGATCGTTCCGGTGATGCTGTGGTACGCCTCGCACGGCACGTTCACCTTCGGGGCGGCGAAGCCGGTGCCCGTCAACCCGCGCAATTACCGGAACTACCGGCGCGGCGACATCATCGTGTCGCTCGCGGGGATCGCCACGAACATCGGGTTGTATGTCGCGTGCGCGGTGCTGTTCGTGGTCGCGGGGGTGGTGGGGACGCATGTGGCGGGGCTCTCCGGGTCGTTCGCGATCTTCCAGCGGATGCTGCTCGCCGGGATGTACCTGAACCTGGTGCTCGCTTTCTTCAACCTGCTCCCGATCCCGCCGCTGGACGGCAGTCATGTGCTGAAGCACCTGCTGCCTCCCCAGGCCGGCCTCCAGTTCCGCGCGCTCTACCGCAGCGGTTTTCTCCTCGTGATCGCGTTCGTGTACCTGTTGCCGGGGGCCCAGAAGATCTACCTGTGGCCGGCGCAGCAGCTCTACGAGGTCGCGCACTCGGTCGTCGGCGGCTACCAGCTGGCGACGGGCGTGGCGCCATGAGCGTGCCGGGTAACCCGTCCTCCACGATGCAGGATCAAGGCGGCTTCGTCGTCGAACTGGAGCAGTTCTCCGGCCCGCTCGACCTGCTGCTACACCTCATCCGCGAGGACGAGGTCGACATCACCGACCTGCCGATCGCGCGGATCGCGGACCAGTTCCTCGCCGCGATCGCCGACCTGGGGTTGAACCAAGCGGCGGACTACCTCGAGATGGCCGCGCGTCTGCTGCGCATCAAGGCGCAGCTGCTGTTGCCGCGGCGCCTGGGCGACGACGAGTGGGAGGATCCGCGCTCGGAGCTGGTGCGCCGGCTGCTCGAGTACCAGCAGATCCGCGAGCTGGTGGATTGGTTGCATCACGCGGCGCAGCAACGGGCCGACCGCTTCGGCCGCGGCTTCGAGCAACCCGCCCCGGATCTGCCGCCGCCGCCGCTCGAGATCGACCTCAACGACCTGCTCGCCGCCGCCGAGCGCGTCATCGCGCTCATCCCCGAGCCTGTGCTGCACCGTGTGGTGCCGCGGCCGCTGGACGTCGAAGGCGCGACCGCGCGGATCACCGCGCTGCTCACCGAGCGCGAGGAGTTCGGGTGGGTCGACGTGGTCGGGGCCGGGGCGGGGGTGGTGGAGGTCTTGTCGGCGTTCATCGCCCTGCTCGAGCTCGCCAAGCGTGGAACCTGCAAGGTGCAGCAACCCGAACCGTTCGCCCCCATGGTGATCCGTCGTGAGCCCGCTCGCGCAGCTGCTTGAGGCGGCACTGTTCGCCGCGAGTCGCCCGCTCACGCTCGAGGAGCTGGCGACGCTGGACCCCGAGGCGGGCGAGACCGGGACGCGCGCGGCGCTCGCGGAGCTGCGGGCGGCGTGGGCCGCGGCCGATCACGGCGTGGAGCTGGCCGAGATCGGCGAAGGCTGGCAGTTCCTGACGCGCCCCGACTACGCCGAGGCGATCGAGCGGGCGCAGTTCGCGCTGCGCCCGCGGCGGCTATCGCCGGCGGCGCTCGAGACCCTCGCCATCATCGCGTATCGGCAGCCGGTGGGGCGGGTGGAGGTGGATGAGATCCGCGGCGTAGACTCCGAGGCGGTGATCGACAAGCTGCTCGAGCGCGGGCTCGTCGAGGTCGCCTCGCGCGGCGAGGGGCTGGGCCGTCCCCTCCTCTACGGGACCACGCCGCAGTTTCTGGAGATCCTGGGCTTGAAGGGGTTGGAAGAGTTGCCGCGGCTCGACGAATTGTCGGTCGCGCTCCGCCCGCCCGCGCCGGCCGAAGAACCGGAATGACGTTGATGCGCCTGCAGCGCGCCCTGGCGCGCGCGGGCGTGACCTCCCGGCGCAAGGCCGAGGAGCTGATCCGCGCCGGCCGCGTGAAAGTGGACGGCGCGGTCGCCGTTTTGGGCCAGTCGGCCGACCCGGAACGCCAGCGGGTCACCGTGGACGGCCGCATGGTGCGGCCCGTCCGCACGGTCTGGCTGGCGCTCAACAAGCCGATCGGGTACGTGGTGAGCCGCGGGGACCCCGAGGGCCGGCCCACGGTCTTCCACCTCCTCCCCAAGGTGCCCGGGCTCACGTACGTTGGACGCCTGGACGTCATGACGTCCGGCCTGCTGTTGTTGACGACGGACGGGGCGGCGGCGCACCGGCTCATGCACCCGCGCTTTGCCGTGCCGCGCACCTACTGGCTCGGCGCGCACGGGCTGGCGGCGACCGCGGTGCAGCACGCGCTCACCGGTCGCATTGTCCTGGACGATCGTCCGGTGAAGGTGCTCGCGAGCCGAGTGCGGCCGGCCGGGAAGAGCGTGGAGGTCGAGGTGACGCTGGCGGAGGGACGGCAGCGCGTCGTGCGCCGCCTCGCCGAGCAGCTGGGGCTGAAGGTAGAATGGCTGCACCGCGTCGCGTACGGTCCCGTGCGCTTGGGGAAGCTGCCCGAAGGCCGGCACCGCGCCCTCACCCCACACGAGATCCGCGAGATCGAGCGACTGCATGGACCTGCGTGATCGAACGATTGTAATCCTCGGCGGGAGCGGGCTGGTCGGCCAAGCGGTGGCTCGCCGGCTGGTCGCCGCTGGCCCGAAGCGCCTCGTGCTGGTAGCGCTGTTCGAGGACGAGGTGCGGGCCACGGCAAACGCGCTGGCGCCCCACCGCGGGCGCACGGCGATCGACGTCGAGTGGGGGAACGTCTTTCTCCCGGCCCCTGTCGCCCGGCTCGATCGCACGGCCCTCCTGGCCGAAGCGGCGCACCGCCGCCTGATGATCGAAGACATGCTCGGCGATCTGACGGACGACGTGCTGCAGCGCAGCCTCGTGTTCCAGATCCTCGATCGCTACCGCCCGGACGCGGTCGTGGACAGCATCAACACCGCCACCGCGTTCGCCTACCAGGACCAGTTCCAGAGCGCCCGCGACCTCCTCGACGCGGCGCACGCCGGCTCCGTCACCGCCGCCCACGTCGAGCAGCACCTGCTGACGCTCACCATGCCGCAGCTCATTCGCCACATGCAGATCATGGTCGAGGCGCTGAGGCGGGCCGGCACCCGGGCGTACGTGAAGATCGGCACCAGCGGCACCGGCGGGATGGGGTTCAACATCCCCTATACGCATTCCGAGGAGCGTCCCAGCCGCACGCTGCTCACCAAATCGGCGGTGGCGGGGGCCCACTCGCTGCTGCTATTCCTGATGGGGCGCACCCCGGGAGCGCCGGCGACGGTGGAAATCAAACCGACGGCGACGATCGCCTGGCGCGAGATTGCGTACGGGCCGGTACGCCGCAAGGGCAAGCCGATCCCCCTCGTGGACTGTCCCGCGCCGCTGCCTGTCGCCGCGGCGTTCCGCCCCGGAGCGACCGGCTGGCAGGAGACGGGCGAGGCGCTCGACGGCGCGTACATCGACGTGGGAGAAAACGGCTTGTTCGCCCGTGACGAGTTCGCCACCGTGACCGCGCTGGGACAGATGGAGTTCATCACGCCGGAGGAAGTGGCGGATTACGTGATCATGGAGCTCGAAGGCCGGGCGACGGGGAAGGACACGGTCGCCGCCCTCGACGCCGCCACCGCCGGCCCCACCTACCGGGCGGGCATTTTGCGCGAATACGCGCTGGCGCGCCTCGACGCCCTCGAGCGCGAGCGCGGGCCCGCGGTCGCCTACGAGATGCTGGGCCCGCCGCGGCTGACCAAGATGCTCTTCGAGGCGCACCTGTGCGGCCGGCTGCGGTCGTCGGTCCGCGCGCTGGCCGGGAGCGAAGCAACGCGGCTTGCGGGAGAAGCGCTGGCGCTCGTCGAGCGGGACCCGGCGTTGCGCCGCCGCATTCTGTCCGTCGGGCTCCCCATCGTGACGCCCGACGGCCGCTGCGTGTATCGTGGGAGCCTGGTGGTCGTCCGTCCCGACGACGGCGACCCGCTTGCCGCGGCGCCGCGCGGCTGGGTGGACCTGCGCCCGGCGCAGTTCGGGCAGTGGATCGAGCGCGCCCGCGAGATGGTGCGGCAAGCAGCAGCCCGAACCGGCGAGGCGCAGTCCTCCGGCAGTGACGCGGACTGGGTCGCCATCGGCGCCGACGACGCCGTGTCACCGGCACGCTTCGCGACCTGGGTGTTCCGGCACGAGGACCGCGGCGAGCGCATCAAGCGCTGATGGCCGTCGACACCGCCGCTCTCGATCGCGCGCTCGGCGCCATCGGAACCACGTTCCGGTTGAACCGCCTCTACCCGCCGACCCACCCGGCGGTGCAGGAGTCGCTGCGTCAGATCGCCGCCGCCCTCCCCGGTCTGGCGGCGTTGGGGACCCTGGAGTGGAAGATCGGCGCGACGGGCCTACATTGGCACGGGCAGCACCTGCTGCCGCGCAATTCCCAGGTCGCGGAGCTGGCGGAGTTGTTGTATGCGCGCGGGATCCGGTCGATCCAGGCGAATCCGGGGCTCATGCCCGACCACGTCCTGGCGCTGTTCGCGGTCGCGACCGGCAGCCTGGCCCCGGACGCCCCGGCGCTCGGTCGCCTGACCTTGGTCCTGGGCGGCCGGTCCGCACGGATGTCCCCCGACCGGCCGGCGCCCAGCCCGGTGCCGCCTCCCGTGACCGCGGCCGCCGCGCCGCAACCGGCGGCCAGCGATCCGGCGCCTGCGGTTGCCGCGCCGCCTCCCCCGGCGTTCATCCCGGCAGCGGCGACTCCGCTGGCGCCATCGCCCGAGGTAGGCCGCGCGGGGGGAGGCTACATCTTCCGCCCCGACGTGGTCCCGGCGGATGTCGAGGGCCGGCGCGCGGTGACGGCGCTGCGGGAGGCGACGACGCCCGAAGCCCAGCGGGCGGCGGTCGAAAAACTGGAGGGGCTGGCCGCGGGGCTGCTGGCGTCGAAGGACGTCGCGGCGATCGCGGAGGTCATTGCGGCGCTGGATGCCGCCCTGCCCAAGGTGCAGGACAACGCGGTGGCCGAGCGGATGGGCGCCGTCGGCGCCACGCTGACGGATCCGGCCGTCGTCGAGCGGATGGTGAAACGGCTGGGCGAGCCGCGCGTGCCTCCCGCCGAGCGCTCGGCGTTGGTGAAGGCCGTAGGGGCGCTGGCGGCGGTGGCGACTGATTCGGTGCTCGACGCGTTTCGCGCGACGCCGGCCGAGCTCCGCGAGCCGTACCGGGCGGCGATCCGCGCGGCGGCCGAGCGCGTGCTCGAGCCGCTGCAGGGGCGCCTCGCGGATAAGAATGAAACGGTGATCGCGGCGGCGGCGGAGTTCCTGGGACTCTCCGGCAGCCCCCAGGCGGTGCCGCTCCTCGTGGAGCTCGTGCATCACCGGACGGACCTCGTTCGGGAGGCGGCGCTGCACGCGATGGCGGAGATCGGCGGCCGCGACGTGGCGCGTCCAGCGATGCCGGCGCTGAAGGACGAAAGCGCCCGTGTCCGGGCGGCGGCGGCGCGCGTCATCGGGGTAGGGGGAGAACCGACGGCCACAACCGTGCTCGCCCGGCGACTGGAGCAGGAGGAGGACGAGGGGGTATTGGCGGAGATGCTGAAAGCGATCGGCCGGCTCGGGGCTAACCAGGCGCTGGAGATCCTGGCCCGCCACGCCGACCCCGGCGCTCGGGGCCGACGGCGGTCGGCGCACGTGCGCGCGGCCGCGGTGGAAGGGCTGGGTCACCTCAAGCGGGGGGAGGCGCGTGCGTTGCTCGAACTGTACAGTCGTGACAAGGAGCCGAGCGTGCAGCATGCGGCGGAGGCGGCGTTGAAATGACCACGCGCACGGTGCGGACGACGGACGCGGCGCTCACCAAGGCGATCACGCAGGAGGTGGGCAAGCGCGTCGTGGGACAGGAGCTGATGGTCGAGCGCCTGATGATCGGCCTGCTGACGGGGGGGCACATCCTCCTCGAGGGCGTGCCGGGGCTGGCCAAGACCCTCGCGGTGAAGACGGTCGCCGAATGCCTGCGCATCGCGTTTTCGCGGATTCAGTTCACCCCGGACCTGCTCCCGGCCGACGTCATCGGGACGATGGTGTTCGACCAGCGCAGCCAGGAATTCTATCCGAAGAAGGGTCCGCTATTCGCGAACCTGGTGCTGGCCGACGAGATCAACCGCGCACCCGCGAAGGTGCAATCGGCGCTGCTCGAGGCGATGCAGGAGAAGCAGGTGACGATTGGCGGGGAGACGTTCTTCCTGGGCGAGCCGTTCCTGGTGCTGGCGACGCAGAATCCCATCGAGCACGAAGGGACGTACCCGCTCCCCGAGGCTCAGCTCGACCGCTTCATGCTGAAGGTGAAGGTGGGCTATCCGGGACGCGATGCCGAAAAGGAGATCGTGGCGCGGATGGCGTCCGGCCGGCCGATCGAGGTCGAGCGGGTAGCGGATGCCGATGGGGTGCTCGCGGCGCGCAGCGCGATCGCCGAGCTGTTCATGGATCAGAAGGTGGTGGATTACGTGGTCGACGTGGTGCGGGCGACGCGCGAGCCGGAAGCGGTCGGCCTGCGCGAGCTGAAGACGCTGATCGCGTTCGGCGCGAGCCCGCGGGCATCCATCTACCTGGCCCAGGCGGCGCGCGCCCACGCGTACCTGCGCGGCCGCTCGTACGTGGTGCCCGAGGATGTGAAGGCGATGGCGTACGACGTGCTGCGCCACCGCGTGCTGCTCACCTTCGAGGCGGAAGCCGAAGACACGAACGCCGACCGCGTGATCGGAAAGATCCTGGAGGCCGTGGGGGTGCCGTGACGTACGCAGGCGAAGATCGCCGGCGCGCCGTCGCTTCCCCGATCGGCGCGGGCCGGCGGGCGGTGACCCCCGAAGTGCTGCGGCAGGTCAAGGGGATCGAGCTCCGGACCCGCACGCTGGTCAATACCCTGTTCAGCGGCGAATACCGCTCCGTATTCCGGGGGCAGGGGATCGAGTTCGCGGAGGTGCGCGGCTACCAGGACGGCGATGACTTCCGGTCGATCGACTGGAACGTCAGCGCCCGCATGGGCCACCCCTACGTGAAGAGCTACGCCGAAGAGCGCGAGATCGCCTTGCTCCTGGTCGTGGACCAGTCGGGCTCGCTGCACTTCGGCGCCCCCTACACCAAGGCCGGTCTCGCGGTCGAAGTCGCTGCGGTGCTGGCGCTCGCGGCGGCGCGCCACAGCGACCGCGTGGGCGCGGTGCTGTTCGCTGACCGCGTCGAGTACGTCATCCGGCCCGCGAAGGGACGCTCCCACGCGCTGCGGGTGATCCGCGACCTCGTCGCGTTCCGGCCGCGGGGGCGCGGGACCAACCTGGCCGAGGGGCTGCGCTACGCGGCGAAGCTGGTGCGGCATCGGGGGATCGTGGTCGTGCTCTCGGACTTCCGCGCGGAAGGGTGGGAGGAGCCACTGGCGATGCTCCAGGCGGAGCACGACGTCGTGGCGATCAGCGTGGATGACGCGCGGGAAATCGACGTCCCCGACGCCGGCTGGGTGGAGCTCGAAGATGCCGAGACCGGCCGCCGCGTCCTGCTGAACTCCAGCGATCCCGCGGCGCGCCACCGCATCCTCGCCGCTGCGACCCAGCACGTGCAGGAACGGCAGAAGAAGCTCACGCGCGCGGGGGTCGATCACATCTCGCTCCACACCCACGTGCCGTACGGCGTGCCGCTGCGCCGCGCGTTCGCCCAGCGGGCGCGGAGACTGCGGCGATGAACCCGCTGGTCCCCGTGTTGGCCCTGCTGCAAGGGCCGTCCCCCGGGTGGACCGCCGCTCCCTCCGCGCCCACCGTGGGCGACACGATCTGGCTCACCCGCCTCGTACCGGCCGATGCCGGCTGGCGCGTCCGCCCCGGCCGCCTCGACGCGGCGCGAGACCTCGAGCCGCTCGGCGACGCGACGGTGCTGCGGGCGACGGGGGGCTGGCTCGTGCGCTACCCGGTGGTCGTGTGGACGCCGGGGCGGCACGACGTGACCCTGCCGCCCGTGTGGCGCCTGGGTCCGGCCGGGCAGGCGGACTCGGTCTCCGGCGGCGTCGCGGCGGTGCAGGTGCGCAGCGTCCTCCCTCCCGCCGACTCCGCGCGCCGGCCCGACCCCAAGCCCGCTCTGGACCCCCTCGCGCGCAGCGACGAGTCGGCGCTGCCCGTGGTCGGCGCCGGGGCGGTCGCCGGTCTCGCCCTCGCGTCGGGGATGCTGCTGCGCCGCCGCCGCCCGCGGAAGCTCCCGACTGCCCGGCCGATCGCCGCCGAGCCGGAAACACCCGACGCGCGCTGGCTCGCGGCCGGCGAGCCGAAGGCGGTCGCGGCGCGGGCGGCGGCGCGGCTGCGGGCGGCGGTGGCGCGGGCGGTGCCGGAGGCCCACCCGGCGCTCTCGACCGCGGAATGCCTGGCGGCGGTCGCCGCCCGCGCCCCGGCGCTGCCGCTGCGCGATCTGCGCGACGTGCTCACCGCCCTCGATCAAGTGGACTTCGCGACTGCGCACGGCGCGGATGTCGGCGCGCTCGCGCAACGGGCCAGCGCGCTGGCCGCGAAGGTCGCGCCATGAGCTTCGCCCGGCCGCTGCTGCTCCTGGGGCTCCTGGCACTGCCGCTGTGGTGGTGGGCGCGGGCGCAGCGGTTGCGGCACCTCACGGGCGTGCGCTACTCCGACGTGCGGCCGGCGGTGGGGCTGCTGGAGCGGGCGTGGGTGGCGCAAGTACCCGTGGCGCTGCGCAGCGTGTGCTACGGCGCGCTCGTGCTCGCCGCGTCCGGGCCGCGCCTCGGCGCGGCGCGCGCCGAGGTGCGGAGCGAGGGGATCTCGATCGTCATCGCGCTGGACATCTCGAGCAGCATGCTCTCGGAGGATTTCTCCCCCTCGAACCGCCTGGACGTCGCCAAACAGACGGCGATCGACTTCGTGCGCGGCCGCCAGTCGGACCGGATCGGGGTGGTGGCGTTCGCCGCCGAGGCGCTGACGCAGGTCCCGATCACGACCGATTACGGGGTGCTCGAGCAGGCGATCGCCAACATTCACATCGGGGCGCTCGAGGACGGCACCGCCATCGGCACCGGCATTGCGACCGCCGCCAACCGGCTGCGTCGCGCGCCGGGGAAGAGCAAGGTGATCATCCTCCTCACCGACGGGGAAAACAACCGCGGCACCGTGGACCCCCGCACCGCCGCGCAGGCGGCGGCGGCGTTCGGGATCCGGATCTACACGATCGGGGTCGGCACGCAGGGCGAGGCGCCGGTGCCCACCGGTCGCGGGTTCCTGGGGATGCGCTACCAGACGATGCCGGTCCAGATCGACGAGCGCCTGCTCGGGGAAATCGCGGCGGGAAGCGGCGGCCGCTACTTCCGCGCCACCGACTCCGAGTCGCTGCGCCGCATCTTCGACGAGATCAACCGGCTGGAAAAGAGCACGGTGCAGCGGGTGATCTATCGACGGTTCGACGAGGCCTATCGCCTGCCGCTGGCGCTCGCCCTTCTGGCGCTGGCCCTCGAGGTCGTGCTGTCCGCCACGCTGGTCGTGCGCGTGCCGTGATGACCTTCGACGCCCCGTTCGTCCTGCTGTGCGCGCCGGTGATCGGCGGCGCGGTGTGGTTCGCGGCCGCGTGGGCGCGGCGGGTGCGCATCCGGCGGGCCCGGCGCTGGTCGGTGGAAACCGAGCGCACCGCGCGCGCTTCGGGGCGCTTGGTGCCCACGGCGCTCTCGGTGGCGGCCTTCCTCGGCACGGTCGCGCTCTCGGGACCGCGCTGGGGCGAGGAGCGGATCGTCGCCGAAACGCGGGGCCTGAACCTCGTCGTCGCCGTGGACATCTCGCGCTCGATGCTCGCCGAGGACGCCGCCCCCAGCCGCATGGCGCGCGCGATCCGCGAGGCGCGCCGCCTCGTGCAGGACCTCGACGGCGACCGCCTCGGTCTGATCGCCTTCGCCGGGCAGAGCTACATCCTGTCGCCGCTCTCGGTGGACGCGTCGGCGCTGGAGCTGAACCTCGACGCCCTCGACCCCGACGTCGCCTCGGAAGGGGGGACATCGCTCGCGCCGGTCCTGCAACAGGGTCGCGAGCTGGTGGAGGCCGGCTCGCCGCTCGCCGATCGCGTCCTCGTCGTGTTCACCGACGGCGAAGCGCACGACTCGCTCCCGGACGTCCTGCTGGCGGCTCGCCGAGTCGCGGACAATGGCGTGCACCTCGTGCTCGTCGCCGAAGGCGGGCGGCCCCCGGCGCGGATCCCCGTGCGCGACGACCGCGGTCAGCTCCAGGGGTGGCAGCAAGATGAAAACGGCGTCGTCATCCAAACCGCGCGGCGCGACGATGTGCTCGGCGCCGTCGCCGATGCGGCGCAGGGGACCCTCGTCGCCGCCGACCTGCCCGACCAGGCCGGCGCCGTCCGGGACCTGGTCGCCTCCTACAAGCGCAGCCGCTCCACCGAGTCGCGCGCCGAGCGCGGGCGCCCACGCGCCTGGATCCCGCTCACGCTGGCGGCGGCGCTGCTGTTGTGGGCGTCGGTCGCGGGCCGCACGGCGGCGCTGATCGGGCTCGCGCTGGTCGTGGGCGCGGGCGGCGCGACGGCGCAAGCCAGCCGGCGTCCCTCAGAGCCCGGCTTTCGCACGCGCTACCTCGAGCAGCTGGCCCACCGCGGGGCGGACGATACGACCTGGTACAACCTGGGGACCGATGCGCTCGCCGCTGGCGACACCGCCAATGCGCGCACGGCACTGTCGAAGGCCGCGACGTCACTCGACCCCGAGATCCGGTTCCGCGCCCTGTACAACCTCGGCCTCCTGGCCCTGCGCGAAGCGCGCGCGGACAGTGGCGTCCGCGAGGCGCATCTCACGGACGCGGAGCGGGCGTACCGTGAGGCACTGTTGCTCAAGCCGCACCACCTGCCGGCCAAGTGGAATCTGGAGCTCGCGATCCGCGAGCAGCGCGGCGGAGGGGGATCCCAGGCGCCCCGGCCCAATCCGGGGCGGGCAGGCGGCGGGGAAGCGAGCCCGGCCAGCCCGCAGCCCCAGCAGCGCGCCAGCGCGGGGGGGCTCTCCCAAGAGCGGGCGACGGAGATTTTGAACTCCATCGGTGAAGAGGAGCTGCGGACGCGCAAGGACCGCAGCGGGCGGGCGCGGCAGGCCGCCGAGCGGGGGGTCAAGAACTGGTGATCGCCGCGCTCGCGCTGGTCGCGCTGGCGCAGGGGCCGCCCGATGTCACCGCCACGGTGGATCGGACCCGCGTGCGCGTCGGCGAGCCGGTGACCCTCACCGTGCGTGCGCGCGCCCGATCGGTTGAGCCGCTCGACATCGTCCTGCCTTCGCTGGCGGGCTTCGCCATCGTCGGCTCGCGCGACTTCACCGAGGTCTCCGTGGGCGGGAGCGGCGGATCGGTGCGGACCATGAGCCGGTCGCTCGAGCTGCGCGCCGACCGCGCGGGCACGCTGGTGATCGGACCGGTGACGGTGCGCCAGGGCGCACGGACCGTGCGGACAGATCCCATTAGTGTCACGGTGGACAGCGCTGCGGGGACGGGCAACGGCCTCGCCGCGCTCGCCCGCTCGCTGCTCGAGGCGGCGCCGCCGCCCACCCGAGCCGACGAGGTCAGCCTCACGATCGTCCTGTCGGCGGATACCGTGATCGTCGGCCAGCAGCTCGACGTCGTGGCCGCCGCGTGGTTCCCGCGCGAGCTCAGGAATCGCCTGCGCCAGGCGCCGGTCGTCACCCTGGCGGTCCCCAACGGGGTCTGGGCGTACCCCCCCATCGCCCCCGAGGGGGTGGCGCTGTCGCGCAAAGTCCGCGGGCAGTGGATGGACCTCTTCGTCGTCCATCAGGTCGAATTCCCCCTCGCGCCGGGCCGCCTCGCGCTGCCGCCGGCCACCGTCGCCTATGGTCTCCCCGTGACGTTCTCGTTTTTCAGTCGTGAGGAGCGTTACGAGCTGCAGAGCGATTCGATCTTCCTCGTCGCCGTCCCTTCGCCGGCTGCGGGGCGCCCGGCCGACGATCGCGGCGTCGTGGGGCGCGGGCTCACGCTCGCGCTCACGGTCGAGCCCACCGACACGCGCGTGGGGGAGCCGATCGAGGTGTCGGCCGACGTGACCGGCGTGGGCAACGTGGCCCTGTGGGCCGACCCGGCGCTGCGCTGGCCCGCCGGGTTCCGCGTGTACCCCGGTCAGACCACCACGCGGGTCCAGCCGCTGGGGGGGTTGATCGCGGGGACCAAGACGTTCCACTATCTCGCCGTTCCCGACTCGGCGGGATCCTTCCTCCTGCCGGAAGTGCGCTACCCGTACTACGACCTGGGCACGGGGACTTACGCCGTGGTCCACGTGGCGCCGCGCACGCTCGCCGTCGCTCCGGGGGCCGAGCCACGGGCCGCGCGCGCGCTCCCGTCGCTGCTGGCGCGCGGCCCGGAAGCGGGCGGGGTCTCTGGGGCGCTGGGCGACCTGCCGGCGTGGACCTGGGTGTTGGCCTGGCTGCTGCCGGCGCTGCTGTGGCTGCTGGGGCGCCGCCCGCGCGCCGCGGTGGCGGCGGTCGCGACACCGGCGCAGCAGCTCTCGCGACTCGGGCGTCTGGAACGGGAGTTTCAGGGCGTGCTGGCCAACCACGTCGTCGACCCGGAGACGCGTGCCGGCGACGGATTGGCCCGCGCGCTGCGGGCCGCGGGCATCGAGCCGGCGGTGGCCGAGCACGTCATGCGCCTGCGCGACCGACTGCGCTCCGCGCGGTACGGTCCGCGAGGTGTCGGGGATCCAGCCGAGCTGGGCGCCGAGCTGGAGCAAGTGCTCCGCGTCCTGCGCGGGGGCGGGCGCCGCGGCGGGCGGCTCGCCCTCGCGGGGATCGGCGCATTGCTGGTGCTTGCGGCGCCCGCCCACGCCCAGCGGTCGAGCGCCGAGGCGCTGTATGAAGCAGGCGCGTTGCGCGCCGCCGCGGATTCCTTCGCCGCTCGTGCTGCCGCCGAACCGCGGATTGCGGCGCACTGGTACGATCTCGGCGCGACGCTGTACCGCGCGGGCGCCGACGGCAAGGCCACCACGGCGTGGACGATCGCCGCCCGCCTCGCGCCGCGGAACGCAGTGGTGCGGCGCGCCCGCCGCCTGCTGCCGCCGCCGGACGCCGCCAGCGAGTCGTTGCTCGCGGTGGGGCCCGCGACCCCGGCGGAGTGGTGGCTCGCTGCCACGCTCGCGTGGTGGCTCGCCTGGGCCCTGGTGCTGGCCCGGCGCCGGGCCCGCTGGCCCGCGGCGCTCGCCGTGCTGGCCTGCCTGGCGGGCGGGCTCGGCGCCGTCGAATGGCGGCACCGCCAGCGCCCCGTCGCGGTCGTTCTCGCTCCGGCGACGCTGGTGCGGGTCGCCCCCTACGGCAGCGCGACCGCGGGCACCTCCCTCGACGTGGGGGCCGCCGTGCTCGTCGAGGACCACTACGGTGCCTGGCTGCGGGTCGCGCGCCCGGACGGCGTGCGGGGATGGGTACTCGCGAGGGACGTGGCGACGCTGTGAGCTCGAAGATCGCCGTTCTACCGTCCACGGTGGCCGACCAGATCGCCGCGGGCGAGGTGGTCGAGCGGCCCGCCTCGGTGGTCAAGGAGCTGGTCGAGAACGCCCTCGATGCGGGCGCCCGGGCTGTGCGGGTGGACTTGGAAGACGGCGGCAAGACCCTCATCCGGGTGAGCGACGACGGTGAGGGGATGGTCGCGGAGGACGCGCGCCTCGCGCTGCAGCGCCACGCCACCAGCAAGATCCGCAGCACGGGCGATCTCATCGGTGTCGGCACTTTCGGCTTCCGTGGGGAGGCGCTCCCCGCGATTGCCTCCGTGTCGCGCTTCGAGCTTGAGACGTCGGTCGACGGCCGGGCGGCAATCCGGTTGCGCGTCGTGGGCGGCCGGGTCGAGGCGGCCGAGGAGGCGGCGCGGCAGCGGGGCACGACCGTCACGGTGCGCGGACTGTTCTTCAATACGCCGGCGCGGCGCAAGTTCCTGCGCGCCCCGGCGACCGAAACGCGTGCCGCGAGCGAGGCGCTGTCGCTGCTCGCCTTGGCCCGGCCCGATGTGGCGATCGCCCTGACGAGCGACGGCCGCGTCGTGATCGACGCCCCCTCCGTGGAGCGGCTCATTGACCGCGTGCATGCGCTGTGGGGGCGCGAGCTCGCCGACACGCTGTTGCCGATCGCCTATCGCGAAGGGCCGGTGGAGGTGACGGGGTTCTGCCAGCGCCCGTCGCAGGCCAAGCCCGCCGGCCGCAAGGCGCACGTGTTCGTGCGCGGGCGCCCGATCCGCGATCCGTTCCTCGTGCGCGCGGCCGAGGCCGGGTACCGCTCCACTATCCATCCCGGCGACCGCCCCAGCCTGCTGTTGTTCCTCGACGTGTCCGGTGACGCGGTCGACGTGAACGTGCACCCCGCGAAGCTGGAGGTCCGCTTCCGCGACAAGTTCCTGGTCGAGAAGGTGTGCGAGGAGGCGGTGCGCGCGGCCTTGGTCCCGCTCGCGGCGGCGGCGCCACTGGGGCAGGTGTCAGCTGCCGGGTACCAGGTGTCAGGCGAGGCGTGGGAAGCCGCGGGCGGGAGCAACATCGCAGTTCCGTTGGAGCTGTTCGCGCAGAGCCCGCTGGCACCTGACACCCGGCACCTGGCGCCGCCTTTGTTGCAGGTCTTCGACTCCTACATCCTCTTTCAAACCGGCGACGGCGTCGCGATCGTGGACCAGCACTCGGCCCACGAGCGGGTGCTCTACGAAGACGTGATGCGCCAGCTCACGGGTGACGGCGCGTCGGCTCAGCGCCTGCTCCTCCCCCTGACCCTCGATTTCACGCCGGTCGAGCTCGAAGCGATCGAGGCACACCGGGAGCTGTTGCGGCGCGTGGGGTTCGAGATCGAGCCGTTCGCCGGGCGCAGCGTGATCGTCCATACGGCGCCCAACCCGCACCCGCGCTTCGAGGCCGCGCGCTGCCTGCAGGAGCTGGTCGGCGATCTGGCCGGCGGCCGCTTCGGCGGCTGGCAGAACCGGTTGGAGCGCTTCGGGGCCACCTTCGCCTGCCGCGCGGCGATCAAGGCGGGCCACCATCTCGATCCGCAGGAGATGCGCGAGCTGGTGCTGCGTCTACTCACCGCCAGCCTGCCGGCGCACGACGTGCACGGCCGGCCAACGATCGTGCAGCTCCCCAAGGACGAGCTGGAGCGGCGGTTCGGGCGGACGTGACGCCTCCGCTCACGCCCGTCCTCGTCGGCGCCACCGCGGTGGGGAAGACGGTGGTGGCGGCGGCGCTCGCGGCACGGCTCCCCCTTACCGTTCTCTCCGCCGATGCGCGTCAGGTGTATCGCGGCCTCGATGTCGGAACCGCCAAGCCCGACGCTGAGGTGCGCCGACGGGTGCCTCACGTAGGGCTCGACCTCATCGCGCCTGGGGAGCGCTACAGCGCCGGGCGGTTCGCGCGCGCTGCCGCGACGTGGCTGGCGGAGATCCGCGCCGACGGACGCGTGCCATGGGTCGTCGGCGGCACGGGGTTTTACGTCCGGGCGCTGGCCGAAGGATTGTTCCGCGAGCCGCCGCTCGAGCCGGCGCGGCGGGAGCGGCTGCGCGGCTGGGCGGGGGAACTCGCGGCGCCCGAGTTGGCGCGCTGGGCGGGGCGGCTGGATCGGCGCTTCGCTGGCGGCGGCCGGCAGCGCGCCGCGCGCGCCGTCGAGGTGGCGCTGCTTACCGGACGAGCGCTCTCGTGGTGGCAGCGCGAGGCGCGGGAGACGGGCGTGATGCGCCCGTGGTACATTCACCTGACCTTGCCGCGGGAGACGCTGCACCGGCGCATCGCCGAGCGGGTGGACCGCATGCTCGCGGCCGGGTTGGTGACCGAGGTGGAACATGTCCTCGCCGGGGGCGTCGCTCCCGCCGCGCCCGGCCTCGATGGGGTGGGGTACCGTGAGGTCGTCGCCATGTTGCAGGGGCGATTGGCGGCCGCCGGCCTGCGTGAGGCGATCGTGGTCGCCACGCGGCAGTACGCGAAGCGGCAGGAGACGTGGTTCAGAAACCAACTGCGTTCGCGGTCATCGGTCGTGGGTTCTCGGTCGGACGAGGTGTGGACTCTGGATGCAACACCGGAGCCCGACAAGCTCGCGGCCGCGGTTCTGGATCGGTGGCGTGCCATCACGACTGACGACCGATAACCGACAACCGACGACCGCCCCATGCGCATCGGCATCACCTGCTACCCGACCTACGGCGGCTCCGGCGCCGTTGCGACCGAGCTGGGGCTGGAGCTCGCCCGCCGCGGGCACGACGTCCACTTCATCGCGTATGCCAGCCCATTCCGGCTGCGGGGGGTGGTCGAGCGGGTGACCTTCCACGAGGTCGCGGCGATCGACTATCCGCTGTTCGAGCAGTCCCCGCACGCGCTGGCCCTGGCAGTCAAGCAGCACGAGGTCGCGCAGCGCGAGCGGCTGGATCTGCTGCACGTCCATTACGCGATCCCGTTCGCGACGACCGCGTGGCTCGCCAAACAGATGATGGCCAACGAGCGCGACTTGAAGGTCGTCACGACGCTGCACGGCACCGACATCACCCTGGTCGGCCAGGACCCCTCCTACTTCACCATTACGAAGTTCTCGATCGAGCGCTCCGACCGCGTGACGGCGGTGTCGCAGTACCTGCGGGAGGAGACCTACCGGGCGTTTGGCTGCGCCGGGTGCGACGTCGTCGTGATCCCGAACTTCATCTCCACCGCCGACTACTATCCGCCCCCGGAGGGCGCCCGCCGTCACCGCCTCGCTCCCGCCGACCACAAGATCCTCGTCCACGTGTCGAACTTCCGGCCCGTCAAGCGCGTGGCAGACGTCATCCGCGTCTTCGCCGGCGTGCGTCGGGTGCTGCCCGCGACGCTCGTCATGGTCGGCGACGGGCCCGAGCGCGACTCCGCTCAGGCGGAGGTCGATCGGCTGGGTCTGGCCCAGGACGTGCGCTTCTTCGGCAAGGTGGAGGACGTCGGAGAGATCCTGCGTGGCGCCGATCTGTTTCTGCTGCCGTCGCAGAGCGAGTCGTTCGGCCTCGCCGCCCTCGAGGCGATGGCGTGCGCGGTGCCCGTCGTGGCCAGCCGAGTCGGCGGGCTCCCGGAGGTTGTCACCGAGGGGGAAACGGGCTACCTGGCCGCCGTCGGTGCGGTGGATGAGATGATCGAGCGCTCCGTCGCCTTGCTGCGCGATGCCACCGTGCACGCGCGGATGCGTCGGGCCGCCGCGCAGCGCGCGCGCGCGTTCGCCTCCGATCAGGTCGTCCCGCAGTACGAGCAGGTGTATGAGAGCGTGCTCCGTGACTGATCTGCTGCGGCTGGTCAGGGCGGGTAACCTCCTCGTCGCGGCCGCGGGCGTGCTCGCGGGGGGGTGGGTGGCCCTCGGCGCGATCGCGGTGCCACGCCTGCTCGGGTTCGCCGCCGTCGCGGCCGTCGGGTTCGGCGCCGCCGGCAACGCCTTGAACGATCTCCGCGACGTCGCCGCCGACCGGGTGAACCGCCCCGGGGGCGAGCGTCCGGTGGCGGCGGGGCGGCTGCGGCGCGAGACGGCGCATCTCGTGGCGGCGGCCGGGATTTTCATCGGTGTCGCCATGGCCGCTCTCGTGAGCGGCACCGCACTCCTCGTCGGGATTGCCGCGCTCGTCGTGATCGCTGCGTACTCGCCGCTCCTCAAGCCCGCCGGGGTCGCCGGAAACGTCGCCATCGCCGCCGTCGCGGGGCTGCCGCTGTGGTTCGGCGCCTTCGCGGTGGGACGGCCCGCGGCCGGCGTCGTGCCCTGGGTGCTCGCGGCCTGGATCCACCTCGTGCGCGAGATCGTCAAGGACATCGAGGATGAGCCCGGCGACCGCGCCGCGGGCCGCCGCACCCTCCCGATCCGCTGGGGCGCGCGCCGGGCGGGCCTCCTCGCCGGAGCGTTGGCAGTGACGTTCGTGCCGCTGAGCCTCGCCCTGCCGGTCGCCGCGCACTACCGCGGCGGCTACTATGCGCTCGCCGTGGTGCCCCAGCTGGCCGTGCTCGCCGCAGCGAGTCGGCTCTTCGTCGGGAGGCCTGAGCGGCTCAGCCGGCTGCTCAAGGGGGCGATGGTCGTCGGGCTGGCGGCGCTGGTCCTCGGGAAGGTCGCGTGAATCTGTGGCAGGGCCTCGTGCTCGGCCTGGTGCAGGGGCTGACCGAGTTTCTCCCCGTCTCCAGCTCTGGTCACCTCGTGCTGGTCGAGGCGCTGACCGGCGTCCGCTTTCAAGACGTGTCGGTCGAGGTCTCGTTGCACGTGGCGACGCTGGGCTCGGTGCTCGTGCTGTACGGACGACGGCTGTGGCAGATCGCGCGCGGCGTCCTGCGGCGAGACCCGGGGAGCGTGCGCTATGCCGGCCTTCTGATTCTCGCCACCATCCCGGCCGGGCTGATCGGCGTGCTGTTTCACCGCCAGATCGAGGAGCGATTCCACTCGTTGACCTGGCTGGGGGTGCAGTTCCTGATCACCGGCGGGATTCTGTGGATGACGCGCGGGCCGCGGGGCGCGCGCGACCTCCCCACGCCGGCGGCAGCGACCGGCATCGGGTTTGCTCAGGCGGTCGCCATCCTGCCGGCGATCTCGCGGTCGGGCGCAACCGTGGCGGCGGCGCTGTGGAGCGGCCTGACGCCCGTGGCAGCGGCTGAGTTCAGCTTTCTCATGGCCATCCCCGTCATAGCCGGCGCGGCCCTGGTCGAGGTGCGTGAGGCGGTGCTCAACCTGAGCGCAATCGGGCTGCTGCCCTGGGCCGTGAGCTTCATCGTCGCGTTCGTCGCCGGTCTCTGGTCCATCCGTTTTCTCGTCGCCGTGCTGCGCCGCGGCCGCTTTCACGTGTTCGCGCCGTATTGCTGGGCGGTGGGCGTGTTCACGATCGGGTACGCGATGTGGCGCCCCTAGAGCTGGACGGCGTCCCCGCGACGGCCCTGGCGCGGCGCTGGGGCGTGCCGCAATGCGGCCTGTTTCGCCGGGTCGCCTCCACCCTCGACGGCATTCACGAGCTCGCCGCCCAGCACGCCCCTCCGGGCACCGTGATCATCGCGGAAGAGCAGACCGCCGGACGCGGTCAGGTCGGACGCACCTGGCACTCCCCGCCCGGTGGCGTGTGGCTGGGGATGCTGCTGCAGCCCGCCCACGGGGAGCTCGGCGTCATGTCCATCCGGGCGGGGCTCGTGCTGGCCGATGTGGTGGACGAGCTCGCCGGTCGTCCCGTCGCCCAGCTCAAATGGCCGAACGACGTCGTCGTCATGGATCGCAAGGTCGCCGGCATCCTGTGCGAGGGGCGCTGGCAGGGCGATGCGCTGCAATGGCTGGGACTGGGAATCGGCGTGAACGTGAGCAACCCGATCCCTGCGGAGGTCGCGGACCGCGCGATCGCCCTGCAGGAGATCCTGCCGGCGGTGCGGCGTCTCGACCTGCTCGACCGCCTGGTGCCGGCCCTGCTGCGGCTCACCGCCCACGCGGCCCGCCTCACGGAGTCGGAGTGCGTCGCCTTCGGCATGCGCGACTGGCTCCGCGGCCGCCAGCTCAAGGCGCCGTTGTTCGGTCGCGCGGCCGGGATCCGGGCCGACGGCACGCTCCTCGTGGACACCGGTTCGGGCACCACCTACGCGCGGGAAGGCCATGTCGAGCTCGCCTGATCTGCCGCGCCGCGCGCGCTTGGCGCTCGCGCTCGCCGGCACGGGCGCATTGGCGTTGGGACTCGGCTGGATGGTGTGGCGGCGTGGCGGCGCCGGAACGGCGTCTCTATCTTAGCGCCCCATGCTGCTCGCGGTGAACATCAACAATACCGAGACCAAGATTGGTCTCTTCCGGGGGGAGACCCTCGAGTCGCACTGGCGCCTCACGACCGCCGGGCGCACCCCGGACGAGTGGGCGGCGGCGATCACCGCATCGCTGTCGCAGAGCGGGCGCTCCACGAGCGAAGTGCGGGCAGCCATCCTCGCCTCGGTCGTGCCCCCCGTGACGCAGGCCGTAGGTGAGGCCGTCGCGGCCGCGACGGGGAAGCAGCCCGTCGTCGTCGATGGGCGGGCCCGGCTCCCCATCACGCTCGACGTCGATGAGCCCCTGACGGTCGGGGCGGACCGCATTCTCAACACGCTCGCCGCCTCGAAGCTCTTCCACCGCGACACGATCGTCGTCGACTTCGGCACGGCGACCACGTTCGACTGCATCACCGCCGACGGGCGCTTCATCGGCGGCGTCATCATGCCCGGGGTGCGCACCGCGTCCGACGCGCTCATCAGCCGCACCGCGAAGCTGCCGGCGACCGAGCTGACTCCACCCGAGCGCGTCATCGGCCGCCGTACCGAAGACTGCATCCGGGCCGGGGTCCTGTGGGGCGCCGCCGACGCGGTCGACGGGCTGGTGCGGCGCATCGTCGCGGAGTGGCCGGCGAAAAAAACCCGTCCCTACGTTATCGCCACCGGCGGGCTCGCCGCGCTTGTGGTCCCGCTGACAACGGAGATCGAGTCCGTGTATCCCGACCTCACCATCACCGGTCTGCAGATCGCCGCCGGAGCCCTCGACCTCTCGTGGTAGCCGACCCCCGCGCGGCCAGCGCGTGGCGTCGCTGGGGCTACCGCGTGCTGCCCGGCGACCTCTTCTCCTACCTGCTGCACCTGCGCCCCGCCGAGTGGCCGATCATGGCCGCCCATACGGCGCTGGGCTGGGTCCTGGCGGTCGGCGTGCGCGGCGCGCTGCAGGGCGCGCACGCCGGCGCGGCCCTCGCGGCGCTCGTCCTCTGGGTCGTACTCCTCAACGGCGGCACGCTCGCGTTGAACACCGCGTTCGACCGCGACGAGGGCGACATCGGGTATCTCCGCGCGCCGCCGCCCGTCCCGCGCTATCTGTTGCCGTTCAGCGTCGTGCTGCTCGCCGGGGGGCAGCTCCTGGCCCTGTCGCTGCCCGCCGCGTTCCAGATCGACTACGGCATCTGCTTCGCCATGTCGGTCCTGTATTCGGTGCCGCCGTTCCGCTTCAAGGCCGTGGCGGGCGTGGACTGGGTGATCAACATGTGGGGGTTCGGCACGCTCACGCCCTTCGCCACCTGGGCGGCGACGGGGCGGCCGCTCGACACGGGTCACGGGCTGGTGCTGCTCGCCTTCTGTCCGCTGTTCGCGGCGCTGTATCCCCTGACGCAGCTCTATCAGTTCGAGGAGGACCGGCGACGCGGGGATCGCACCCTGGCGCTCATCCTGGGGATGCGGAAAAGCCTCGGGATCGCGATTGTTTGCGCGCTGCTCGCGTTCGCGTTGTTCGCCGCGGCGGTGGTGCTGCTGGGCATCGGGATCGGGTGGGGAGTGTTGCTCGCCGTGCCGTTCGCGGCCTGGCTGCTCGTCCTCGGACCCTGGTATGCGCGGCACGAATCGTGGAGTCCCGCCGAACACCAGCGGGGGATGTATCGCGCCCTGACGGCGTGGGCGCTGACCGACCTGGCGGTGCTTGCGGTGTTCGCGCGTTGAACCGTTGGCCCCCGGACCGCCGCCCGCTAGATTACTGACTCAGACCCGCAATGCGCGGAGCGACCCTTTCATGATGACCAGCGCGGCCTCAACCGCGACCGACCGCTCGGACTTCCGCACGGTGATGATCGCCGGGACCAAGACCGGGGCCCTGATCGCCCTCGCGGTCGTGGTGTTCCTGGCCGCGACGCGCGTCCTGGGTCCGGGGGGGGGGGCCGCGCGGGCGCTCGTCCAGGCGCTCGTGGTCCTCGCCGCCGCGACCGCAGCAGCTTTCCTTCCGGCTCACTGGGCGGTTCCGCGCACCACGGAAGGCGTCGCCGGAAGCGCGGCGATCGGGCTGTGGGGGACGATCGTATTCAGCGTGATCGACATCGCGCTGTTCCGTCCGTTGCGGGCCTACCCGTGGACGTGGGATGCCGTCGGCGGCGGCGGCACCTGGTGGTACCTGCCGATCTGGTGGATGCTGGGCACGTACCTCGCCTGGTTGGGCGGGATGCTGTGGGCGACCCGGCAGGCCCGCGGGGAGGTGTCCGTCGGCCGGGTCGCGCTCCCGGTCGTCGCCGGAGCGATCGTGCTCGCCGCCGTCGCGATGCTCGCCAGGCTCGGTGTCCTTCTGCCCGTTGCGGCGGGCGGCGGCTTCGCGATCACCCTCACGGGGCTCGCGGTCGCCGGCATCGCGCGCAAAGGGTAGCGGGGCGGGGGCGGGGAGGGGCGCACCGTGCCCCGCTGGCTGGCCCATCTGCTCGTCGTCGTGGGATGGCTCCTCACGCCGGTCGTGGCCTGGGGAGCTTCGTTTTTGGGACTGTGGCTCGGGGCGCTCGTGGCGATCCGCTTTCACAGCCCCGCCGCGATGCTGGGCGCCGCCGGGGCCCTGGGCTTGGTGTGCGGTTTCGCCACCTTATGGGTGTGGGTGCACTTGATGCGCCGTGTGCCCCACCTGCTGTCGCACCTCATGGCTCCGCGGGCCTCCGAGCAGCACGACGCGCTCCCCGCCGCCGACTGACATGCGGCCCCTCGCGCTGCTGCTCGTGCTTCCCGCGGTCCTCTCGGCGCAGGGCCGCGAATACGAATTCCACCTCGGGCGCTGGGGCGGCGGCAACAGAGCCGTGAGCTACGAGTTCCGCACCAGCCAGCCCCTGTTCGGCTCGGTCACTCACGGCTTCGGGGTCAGCGCGCTCATCAACGACAGCCTCGGCCGGCGGCGCGCGTTCTACGGCATGGGCTACGAGCTCCAGGCGCTGCGGCGCCGCGGCGCCTTCGGCCCCTACGCTCTGCTCGCCCTCGAGCTCGGGCTCTCGACTGATACCGCGCGCCAAGAGCTCGGCGCCCAGTGGAGCGCCGGTGGCGGGCTGGAGTGGCGCCCGGTCTCGCGCCTCGCCGTGGGCGCCGAAGCCCGCTATCGCGTCGAGGATCGCGGACCGCGCGGATTCTGGCGGCCTGGCGGTGCGCGTAAAGGAGTGAGTGTGGCGATGGGGGTGTCGCTCACGCTCGGGCGAGTGGCGAGCCGGGGTGGGGGCGGGGAGGGCGGGGGCGGACGGAGCTGGCCAAGCGCTTCGCTGCCGCCCGCGGAAGCCCACACACTGGTCACCGGCAACGCCGCCGACGTTGTCCGGACAGCCCTGGACGCGATCGGCAGCCCGTACCAGTGGGGCGGTACGGCGGCGAACGGGTTCGACTGCTCCGGACTGATTCAGTACGCCTACGGCCAGCACGGCGTCCGTGTCCCCCGCATGAGCCGCGACCAGGCGACGGCGGGCACGGACGTGACCCCGGTGGTGGAGGCCCTGCAGCCGGGCGACATCCTACTGTTCTCAGCGCAGCCGGGCGGCGGCGTCACCCACGTGGGGATGTACGTCGGGGAGAGCAAGTTCATCCACAGCTCCAGCACCGGCGTAAAGCTCTCGCGGCTCGACCCGCATGATCCGGAAGGGGCGTATTGGATCTCGAGGTGGGTGGGGGCGCGCCGGATCATGCAATGACGCCTCACGTTGCACGACGTCACGTTGCCCGAAGGCTGGGAGGCTGGGCCGTTCAGCGTGCCGTCGTGCCGTCGTGTGTCTTGTTGATGGGCTGCGCCTCGTCAGGCTCCTATCGCGTCGCCGGCCAGCTCAAGGCGTACGAGATCCTGGTTCCCGGCCGCGATTCGATCAGCGCGCACGTGGCCGCCGCTTTCGGGCGGCGGGGGTTCCGGGTGCGCGCTGTGGTGCGGGGAGGCAGCCGCCCGACCCTAGCCTACGTGGCCTTCTGGTTCAGCGAGCCGGGGGCTGGCGGGGAGGGACCTCGGTATTACGCCCGCTTGGCGGACACCCGCACCGGGGGTATTGTCGCCGCCGCCACGGTGGCGTTGGACTCCCTAGGGTCGACCCTCAAATCCCGCGTGGATTCTCTGGTTACCCTGCTGACCGCCCCGCTCCCGCCCACCCCTTGACAATCGAGCGCCGCCAGGGGAAACTATAGGCTGTCGTTAGCACTTCTCTACTGAGAGTGCTAACAACGCATGAACGTAAGGACTTATAGGCCACGGAGGAGCAGAGTCATGGCAACCACAACGGCGAGCAAGACGAAGACCAAGGTCTTTCCGCTGGCTGACCGAGTGGTGATCAAGCCGCTCGAGGAAACGGAGACCATGAAGGGCGGGCTCTACATCCCGGATACGGCGAAGGAGAAGCCGATCCAGGGTGAGGTAGTCGCCGTTGGTCCCGGCCGGCGCGAGAAGGGCGAAACGGTTCCGATGGAGCTCAAAGTCGGCGATCGGGTGATCTACGGGAAATACAGTGGCACCCAGGTCGATCTCGACGGCGAGGAGTACATCATCATCAAAGAAGCGGACGTTCTGGCCAAGGTCGGCTGAGCGTCTTTTTCCGGAGGACGAAGCAATGGCTGCGAAATACCTGGAGTTCAACGTCGAGGCCCGTGCCCGCCTGAAGCGCGGCGTGGACAAGCTGGCCGACGCCGTGAAGGTCACGTTGGGACCCAAGGGTCGCAACGTGGTCATCGACAAGAAATTCGGCAATCCGACCGTCACCAAGGACGGGGTCACGGTCGCGAAGGAGATCGAGCTCGAAGACGAGATCGAGAACATGGGCGCCCAGATGGTGAAGGAAGTGGCGACCAAGACCTCCGACCTCGCCGGCGACGGCACCACGACCGCCACGGTCCTGGCGCAGGCCATCTTCCGGGAAGGTCTGAAGTCGGTTACGGCCGGGGCGAACCCGATGTCGCTGAAGCGCGGCATCGAGAAGGCCGTCGAGACCGTCGTACAGGAGCTCAAGAAGCTCTCGATGCCGTCGTCGGGCCGGAAGGAGATCAAACAGGTCGCCGCGATCTCGGCGAACGGCGATGAGGACATCGGTGAGAAGATCGCCGAAGCGATGGAGAAGGTCGGCAAGGATGGCGTGATCACGGTCGAGGAGGCGAAAGGCCTCGAGACCACGCTGGAGACTGTGGACGGCATGCAGTTCGACCGCGGCTACCTGTCGCCCTACTTCGTCACCGACCCGGAGAAGATGGAGGCGGTGCTCGAAGACGCCTACGTCCTGATCCACGACAAGAAGATCTCCTCGATGAAGGATCTGCTCCCCATCCTCGAGAAGGTGGCGCAGGCCGGTCGGCCGTTGCTGATCGTCGCCGAGGATGTCGAGGGCGAGGCGCTGGCGACGCTGGTGGTCAACAAGCTGCGCGGCACGCTCAAGGTGTGCGCGGTCAAGGCCCCCGGCTTCGGGGATCGCCGCAAGGAGATGTTGATCGACATCGAGGTGATCACCGGCGGCAAGGTCATCGCCGAAGAGAAGGGGATGAAGCTCGAGAACACCGTCCTCGGGGATCTCGGGCAGGCCAAGCGCATCGTCGTCGACAAGGACAACACCACGATCGTGGACGGCAAGGGCAAGCAGCAGGAGATCCAGGGCAGGATCAGCGAGATCAAGGCCGCGATCGAGAAGTCCACGTCGGATTACGACAAGGAAAAGCTGCAGGAGCGGCTGGCGAAGCTGGCCGGCGGCGTCGCGGTGATCAACGTGGGCGCGGCTACCGAGACCGAGATGAAGGAGAAGAAGGCGCGCGTGGAGGATGCCTTGCACGCGACGCGCGCCGCAGTCGAGGAGGGCATCGTCCCGGGCGGCGGCGTCGCGCTGCTGTGGTGCCAGAAGGCGCTCGATAAGACCAAGGGCTCCGATGACGACGAGAAGATCGGCGTCGAGATCGTGCGGCGCTCGCTCGAGGAGCCGATCCGCATGATCGTCCAGAACGCGGGCGCCGAAGGGGCGGTCGTGGTCGGACGCGTGCGGGAGTCCAAGGACAAGAACTTCGGCTACAACGCCCAAACCGATGCGTTCGAAGACCTGGTCGCGGCCGGCGTCATCGATCCGACCAAGGTGACGCGGACGGCGTTGCAGAATGCCGCGTCGATCGCGGGGCTGCTCCTCACCACAGAGTGCGTGGTCGTGGAGAAGAAGGAGAAGGAGAAGACCCCCGCGATGCCCGGTGGCGGCATGGGCGGGATGTACTAACACCAGACGCACAGACGCACAGATGCAGAGGCGCCAAGGGGTTTTCCTCTTGGCGCTTTTGTATTTGTGACCCCCATCCTAGCCGCGAGCGCTACCTTGGACCGATGACGGCACCACCCGGCCCACCTTCCACGCCCCCGCCTCCCCAGAAGGCGGCGCTCTCTCGCGAGCTGGGTGATTTCCTGATCGAGCTGTCCATCGCCCTGCACAAGCACGCGATGTACCCGGAGGGTCATCCCTCGCTCGCGCCTGCAGCCGCAGGTGTGGTGCGGCGCGGGGAGGCCCTGCTGCAGGAGCGCCCGACGCTCTCGCTCGGCGTGGCCCGCAACCAGCTCATCATCGAGGGGGTCGCGACCGACCCCAGGCATCCGGTGCTGGCGGAGCTGGCCGGGCGCCTGCATCGCCATCACCTGGGGGCCGCGACGTTCTCCCGCGGGGTCACGGCCGAAGAAGTGGGCGAGGTCCTCAGGACCCTCGCCGTCGAGGCCGATCGCACAGCACAACCGTTGGGGCTCGGGAATCCTGAGCGCCTCCGGGCGTGGCCGCACGTGCGTCTCCACTCCCTGACGTAC
>QHVC01000055.1 GCA_003222205.1 Gemmatimonadota bacterium
CCGGATCCGCATCCCCCAGCCCGGCGACTCCAACCCCACCGTGAAAATCGGCGTGGTGGACGTGCGCTCGGGGCGGCGCGTCTGGCTCGACCCCGGGGAGCGCGGCGAGTACTACGTGCCGCGCCTGTACTGGACCAGCCGGCCCGACACGCTGGCCCTGATCACGCTCAATCGCCCGCAAAACGTGATGCGCCTCTACTTCTTCGACGTGAGGACGGGGGGCAAGCGCCTCGTCATGAGCGACAGCTCGCGCACCTGGATCGACGTCTACGACTTCTACGCCAGCGTCGACAACCTCATGACGTTCCCGGTGGGGGCGGCGGAGTTCTTCTGGCTCTCGGACCGCGACGGCTGGCAGCACATCTACCGCTACGACTATGCGGGGCGGCTCTTGAACCAGGTGACCCGCGGCCGCTGGAGCGTGACGCGCATCGAAGGAATCGATCCCAAGACGCGGACGATCTACTACACGGGAACAGAGGCCTCGCCGCTGCAACGCCAGCTCTCGGTCATCCGCTTCGACGGCAGCGGGGCGCGCCGCCTCACGGCGACCCGCGGCACCCACGCGATCGACATGTCTCCGGACACGCGCTACTACCTCGACCGTTGGTCGGCGACCAATCAACCGCGGCAGGTGGAGCTGTGGACCACCGCCGGGCGCGGCCGCATGCTCAAGAAGCTCGAGGACAACGCGCGCGTGACCGAGTGGCTCACGACCCACGCCTACTCCCCCGTCGAGCTGTTCAGCTTCACCACGTCCGACTCGGTGCGCCTAGACGGCTCCCTCATCAAGCCGCTCCCCTTCGACTCGACGAGGCGCTACCCCGTGGTCTTCGCGATCTATGGCGGGCCGGGCTCACAGCAGGTGTACGACCAGTTCGCGACCGGCGGCTTCTCGCAATGGCTGGCGCAGCAGGGCTACATCGTCGTCGGCCTGAACAACCGGGGCACGAACAACTACGGCAGCGCCTTCATGAAGGTCGTCTACCTGCACCTCGGCCGCTGGGAGAGCCACGACTTCGCCGAGGCGGCGCGCTATCTCGCGACGAAGACCTGGGCCGACGGCAGCCGCGTCGCCATCATGGGGACGAGCTACGGCGGCTACAGCGTCGTCTACTCGATCCTGTCGTATCCGGACGTCTTCAAAGTGGGGATCGCCAACTCGCCGGTCACCGACTGGCGGCTGTACGACACGATCTACACCGAGCGCTACATGGGATTGCTCGGCGACAATGTCGCGGGCTACGACGAGGGCTCGGCCGTCAAGCGCGCCGACCGGCTCGCGGGGCACCTGCTCCTCATTCACTCGATGATGGACGACAACGTGCATCCGCAGAACACCATGCAGCTGCTTACCGCGCTCACCAACGCGGGAAAGGACGTCGACTTCAGACTGTATCCCCCGGGTCGCCACGGCGCAGCGTACAACCAGCAGAGCCAGATGCTCATCCTCCAGGCGGAGGACGCGTATCTGGGGCGGTGGCTGAAGCCCTAAGCATCGTAGCGGGGCCGCGACAGGATGCCGCGGATCCCCGCCGCATGACGTGTGGCCCGGAGCTTGCGACCCTGATGCGCAGCGGACACCACCGGTGGGAGGTGTGATGTACTTGCGCATCAGGTTCCCCGTGCTTCCGGCTCTGGTCGGAGCCGCGCTGCTCGCCCTCGCCTGCACCGAATCGCTCGGGCCGCCCGGGCGCCGCGCGTTGCGAGCCCCCCAGGTCGCCGCCGCCGTGGGGAGCAGCATCGCCCTGGACCAGGTGAACAGCACGATGGGCCTGAACGGGACGATCCTCCTCAAGGGGTTCAACCCCACGAACCCCCATCTCGGCGATGCGATCATCGCGACCTTCTTCTGGATCGTCCCCGACGGCGGGAGCACCATCACCTCCGTGACCGACCGCCTGGCCGACGGCACGCCGGTCGGGAACGCGTACACGCCCGTCGCGTTCGTCACCCTCGGCGACGTCGCCATGGCGACCTACGTCGCCACCAACGTGCAGAACTTTCCCGAGGGGTCGTTCCCGAGCGGCGAAAAGATACTGGTCGTGCAGGCGACCCTCTCGCAGCCCGTGTCTGACGGGGGGATCCTGATATCGGCGTGGACCGGTGTCGCGGGAGTGGCCTCGCAGGCACTGGGCGCGCGCAGCTCCGGCTCCGGCACGGGCACGTCGACCACGGTCGCCGACCCCGGCGCCATCCCGGTCAACGCGGGGGCGCTCGCCTATGCCGTGACGATGTCCGACGGCCGGGTCGGCCGCGACCCGCCCCCGGGCTTCGTGAACCTCACCACGCAATCCGACGCGTCGCTCGTGAGCGAGGGCGACTACGCGGTACAGACCAGCGCCGGCACGGTCGATCCGCAATGGACATGGTTCTTCAACTCGCCCGGCTCCCCGCGCACGTGGCTGGCCACCGTGCTCGCCCTCAACCCGGCGCCCGGCAGCCTGACAGTGACGACCAGCACTAGCGGCTCGAATCTCGACCCCGACGGCTACGCGGTCACCGTCGATGGTACCACCAGCCAGCCCATCGGGATCAACGGCAGCGTCACCTTCCCCGGGCTCGCGCCCGGCAACCACAACGTCGCGCTCTCGGGGGTCGCGACGAACTGCACCGTGAGCGGCGGGAGCTCGCAGACCGTCACGGTGCCGTCAGGTGGGACGGCCACGGCGGCTTTCTCGGTGAGCTGCACGGCGACGACCGGCCAGACGACCGGCCAGATGACGGGCGGCGGGAAGCTCGGGGACAGGCGGGACTTCGCGACCTTCGGCTTCGAGGCAAAGCCGACCGGGGGCGAGATCCAGTTCGTGCAGCACTGCCCGGATGGAGTGAACCCCGCGTCTCCGACATGCGCGTTGGGCACCTTCGACTTCCACGGGCGCGTCACCGCCGGCAGCTTCGGCCCCGTGGCCGGGGCGCCGAACTGCCGCACTTGGTCCGGATCTGGCACCGTCAAGGACAGGGACGATCCATCGAGAAACGGCACGTACACGTTCACCGTGAACGCCGCGTGCGACAACGGCGAGCCGGGGCGCGGTACGGATTTCCTCGACATCACCATCGCGGACCACAACGCCGCGTACCTGACCGGCGGCAACATCCAGCGCCACAAGGGCGACTGAGCGGACCATCCAGGAGGTAACGGACTATGACCGCAACGATGATGTCGCGCCTCGGGGCGCTGGCGGTCGTGAGCGCGTTCGCGCTGGCGCCCGCCCGCGCCGCGGCGCAGTCCGGCACCGTGTCGGGCCGGGGCGCCGCGGCAGTCGTGACCACGACGGCTGGTGCGCAGCAGTTCGCGGTCGCCGCGTTGCCCGGTGCCGGCGGCATGGCGGACTCCGAGCTGCCCAGCGTCGCCGTGCCGAGCACGCTCTCCGCCGAGGGGCTCGCTTCCATTACTACGGGCCAGCTCGATCAAGCGCTCGTGTCCGCGACGACGACCGCCGAAGCGGCGAACGTGAACGTCCTGAACGGGCTGATCACCGCCAAGGCGGTCCTGGCGGTGGCCACCAGTTACGCGAACGGCACCACCGCCACCAGCGAATCGAACGGCTCGACCCTTCTCGGGCTCGTCGTCGGCGGCCTGAGCTACGGGGACGTATCGCCCGCGCCCAACACGCGGGTGAGCCTCCCGGGTGTGGGATACGTCGTGCTCAACGAGCAGGTCCCGACGGGCGACGGCGTCCACGCCACGGGTCTCACGGTCAACATGATTCACGTTTACCTGACCGATCCCGTCTTCGGGACGCCGGCGGGCGAGATCGTGATCGGTGCCGCCACGAGCGCTGCGAGCCTCTGATCGCGGTGCGCCGCAGCGTCGCTTCGGGCCCGCCGCGGCTGCAGCGCGCCTCACACATCCGCGGGCCATCGTCACAGTAGCAACCGGAGACCGCGAGCCAAAAAACAGGGCGCTCCCGCACGACGCCCGCTGCAACCTGGTGCAAATCAAGATCAGGTAACTTCGCAAGACTGTGGCGTGAACCTTGCCGCTCAAGGGGCGACGAATGAGGTCTTTGTCGTTAGCGCCGATATGTGGCGCGCACTCCACAGGAGACGGCTTATGGTCACGCGGACGATGGTCAGTGGCGTTGCGGGACTTCTGGCGGCCGCGCTGTTCGCGGCGGGCTGTAGTGAGCCCACCGGTCCGGCACGCGTTAGCCCCGCGCCCGGCAACCCCGGTGCGGTAGCGGTCGAAACCGGAGGGGGCCTCGCCTCCGCCACCAGCTCAGGTATCGTCCTCAACCAGGTGAACAGCACGCTGGGCCTGAGCGGGACGACCCTCATCAAAGGGTTCAACCCCACCAACCCGCATCACGGCGACGCGATCGTCGCGACGTTCTTCTGGTTTGGCTCGACCAACGTCATCGACTCGGTGACCGACGTCCTGACTACTCCCGACTTCGCGCCGGTCGGCAACAAATACACGCTGGTCGACTACGTCACGACCGGCGGCATCTCGATGGCCACGTACGTCGCCACGAACGTGCAGAACTTCCCCGACCCGAATGACCCGTCCAACGGCGTGGTGCTGGCGGTACGGGCGAGCCTCTCGCAGCCCGTGTCGGACGGTGGAATCATGATCTCCAGCTACACCGGCGTCAGCGCAGTCGCCGCGGTCGCGGTGGGGGCGCACCACTCGGGATTCGGCTCCGGCTCAACGATCACGGCGGCCGACGCCGGCGCGATCCCGGTCGGGACGGGCGCCCTCACGTATGGCGTCACGATGTCGAACGGCCTGGCCGGCCGCGACCCGCCGCCGGGCTTCTTGAACATCGTCACTCAATCCAGCGGGACGATGGTGACCGAGGGCGACTACGCGGTGCAGACCAGCGCCGGCACGGTCGATCCGCGGTGGACGTGGTACTTCAGCTCGCCCAGCAGCTGGCTGGCCACTGGCTTCACGCTCAACCCGCCGCTGCATCTCGCCTTCACGGTGCAGCCGAGTACGACGTTGCCGCTGCTGCCGATCACGCCGGCCGTGCAGGTCACCGTGCTGGATGCGTTCGGCAACCGCAACACCAGCTATACCGGCCAGGTGACGATCGCCATCGGGCACAACGGCGGCCTGCTCGCCCCCGGCACGCTGTCGGGGACGAAGACCGTGACCGTCGTGAACGGCGTCGCCACGTTCTCGGACCTGAGCATCGACCAACTCGGGAACGGCTACACGCTCGTGGTCAGTGGACCGACCGTGACCGGTAGCGAAAGCGCTCCGTTCAACATTGGAGCGATGTGACGAGCAGACGGACCGCTGCCGTCGGACTAGCGGCCGCGCTCCTGGCGGCGGCGTGCAGTGACACCGTCAGTCCTGCGCGCCACGGTCTCCGCGCTCCCGAGTTTGCCGCGGCGGCAGGGACAGGCATTGCGCTCGACCAGATGAGCGGCTCGTTCGGCCTGAGCGGCATGCACATCGGCAAGGGGTTTCTGCCGACCAACCCCCATCGGGGGGACGCGATCGTCGCGACCTTCTTCTGGATCGGCGCGGACACGATCACGACGGTGACCGACCACCTGTGTGACGAGGCGCCGCAGCCGAGCGGCTACCCAGGGACGCCGGTCGGCAACACCTATACGCGAGTCGACTACGTCACGACCGGCGGCGTTTCGATGGCCACCTACGTCGCCACCAACGTGCAGAACTTCCCCGACCCCCCGAACCCCGACCCGAGCACGCTGCTCTGCGTGCACGCAATCTTCGCGCAGCCCGTGACGGACGCCGGGATCCTGATCTCCGCGTGGAGCGGCGTCAACGTCGTGTCTGCGCAGGCGCTGGGCGCGCACAGCTCGGCCTCGGGCTCCGGCTCGACGACCACGGTCGCCGATGCCGGGGCGATCCCGGTCGGCAGCGGTGCCCTCACGTATGGCGTCACGATGTCGAACGGTCTGTTCGGCCGCGACCCGCCGCCGGGCTTCGCGAACATCAGCACCCAGTCCGATGCGTCGATCGTGGGTGAGGGCGACTACGCGGTGCAGACCAGCGCGGGCACGGTCGATCCGCGGTGGACCTGGTACTTCAACTCGCCCAGCAGCTGGCTGGCCACGGCCTTCACGCTGAACCCGCCGCTGCATCTCGGGTTCACCGTCCAGCCGAGTACGACGCTGCCGCTGCTCCCCATCCAGCCCGCGGTGCAGGTCACCGTGCTGGATGCGTTTGGCAACCGCAACACGAGCTACACCGGTCAGGTCACGATCGCCATCGGGCACAACGGCGGCCTGCTCGCCCCCGGCACGCTGTCAGGGACGAAGACGGTGACGGTCGTGAACGGCGTCGCGACCTTCTCGGACCTGAGCATCGACGAGCCGGGGACCGGCTACACACTGGTGGTCAGCGGGCCGACGCTGACCGGCGCGGAGAGCACACCCTTCAACATCGGGGCGTTCTAATGCCCAAGCGGACGGCCGTCGCCGTTTCCGGCATCCTGGCTGCGGCGCTCCTCGCCGCAGCGTGCAGCGACTCCACCAGCCCGGCGCGCCGCGCGCTCGGAACCCCGCAGTTCGACTTCTCACCGAACGGCATTACCCGGAACCAGGTGAACGGCTCGCTGGGCCTGAACGGGAGGGTCCTCATCAAAGGGTTCAACCCCACGAACCCGCACCACGGCGACGCGATCATCGCGACCTTCTTCTGGTTTGGCTCGACCAACATCATCGATTCGGTGACCGACGTCCTGACCGACCCCAGCTTCACGCCGGTCGGCAACAAGTACACGCTGGTCGAGTACGTCACGTCCGGCGGCATCTCGATGGCCACGTACGTCGCCACCAGCGTGCAGAACTTCCCCGACCCGAATGACCCGTCTACCGGCGTGGTCCTGGCGGTGCGGGCGAACCTCTCGGACTCGGTCGCCGAGGGCGGGGTCGAGATATCGTCGTGGAGCGGGGTCGAGGCGGTGTCCGCGCAGGCGCTGGGTGCGCACCAGCATGGATTCGGCTCCGGGTCCTCGCCCACCGTCGCTGATCCCGGGGCGATCTCGGTCGGGGCGGGCGCGTTGGTCTATGGCGTGACGATGTCGAACGGCCTAGCCGGCCGCGACCCGCCGCCGGGCTTTGCGAACGTCCAAACGCAGTCCGACGCGGCGATGGTGACTGAGGGCGACTACGCCGTGCAGGCCAGCGCGGGCACGGCCCATCCCCAATGGACCTGGTACTTCAGCTCGCCGAGCACGTGGCTGGCCACCGTGCTCACCCTCAATCCGGCGGTCAGCGGCGCGACCGGCACTCTGACGGCGTCGACCAGCACCACCGGCTCCAGCCTCGATCCGGACGGCTATACGGTGACCGTCGACGGCGGCTCACCCCAGGCGATCGGCATCAACGCCAGCGTCAGCTACGCCAACCTCAACGCCGGCAGCCACAGCGTCGCGCTCTCCGGCGTGGCGGCGAACTGCACCGTGACCGGCGGCAACACCCAGACGGTCACCGTGCCAGCGGGCGGCACGGTCACGGCGGCGTTCGCGGTCAGCTGCTCGGCGGCGACGACCGGCAACCTGACGGTGTCGACCAGCACCACTGGCTCCAGCCTCGATCCGGACGGCTATACGGTGACCGTCGACGGCGCCTCCCCGCAGGCGATCGGCATCAACGC